>JASFFK010000037.1:0-12030 GCA_050124335.1 Chromatiales bacterium
CAGGCGTTTTTCCCGACTCCGGCGAACTTGTGATCGTCCGTCGCGAGGCAGATGGGGGTTTCTCTGTCGCAGGTACCGTCCAGACAGAATGAATCCGCTCCTGCTTGAAAAAATCATCAGCGGTGGTCAGACGGGTGCCGACAGGGCAGCACTGGATGCAGCACTTGAAGCAGGTTTTCCATGTGGAGGCTATTGTCCGAAGGGACGCAAGGCCGAGGATGGTGTGATCGATGACAGCTATCCTCTCGAGGAGATAGATGGCGGCTATGCCCGGCGGACGTTGATGAATGTGAAAGCCGCCGATGCAACCGTGGTTTTTTACCTTGAAGTGCTCTCTGGTGGCACATTGCAGACAGTAAAAGACTGCCAGCTGTGCATGAAGCCCTGTCTCGAGATTGATATCGCGCGACTGGACGACCATGCAGCCTTGCGAACGCTCGTGGATTTCCTGCGCGGCAGGGGCGTCAGGGTACTCAATGTCGCCGGCCCGCGGGCAAGCGGATCCCCGTCGATTTACGGGCGGGTCAGAGTTGTCCTGCTCGGGCTGTTGGCCTTGCTCGAAACGGAAACGCGTAGAGGCAAGATGCCACAAGAAAAAGATAGATAAACTAGTTTAAAAGGCTTTCTCAATCTAATGATTAATAATATAAAAATACTTATCTTTCTCTCTTTTTTCCTGCTTGCCTCATGCACAGGCAACACGGCCCTGACACAAGCCGAAAGAAACCGGCAACAGGTCGCAGATTACAGGGTCGCATCGATCCTGTTCGAAAACGAACTGGAGGGGGAGGCTTCCTATAATGTACATACCGACGGTTCGGTGGTTATTCTTTTTGACGAAAGCGTCTCGTTCGCAGATTACACACGCGTCGTCGGACAGATGCGTGCGGTACCCGAGATCAGGGCAGTCCGTGCCACACAGTCCGGCAGAGAGGTCTGCCCGCTAAGGCAACCGGGCAACAACAGGGGGTCAGGGGAATGAAAATTGGCGTACCAGCTGAAATCAAGAGCGACGAATACCGCGTCGCAATGCGACCGGTCGGCGTGCAGCTGCTGGTTTCTGACGGACACGAGGTCATGGTGCAGGCAGGGGCCGGCCTTGGCAGCGGCTACGAGGACAGCGACTATCTCGATGCGGGAGCTGTGATAGTCGATGATGCCGACGCCGTCTATGGCAATGCCGAGCTCGTCGTCAAGGTGAAGGAGCCACTCGACGAGGAGATCGCAAAGCTCCGGGCCGGGCAGATCCTTTTCTGCTATTTCCATTTCGCGAGTTCGCGTTCGCTTACGGAAGGTTGTCTCGAAAAGGGAATCTCCGCCGTCGCCTACGAAACCCTCGTTGATAACCATGGAAGACTGCCGCTGCTGACGCCGATGAGCGAGGTCGCCGGCAAAATGGCGATCCAGCAGGCTGCCAAGTATCTTGAAAAGCCCATGAACGGGCGTGGCATTCTGATCGGCGGTGTCACAGGGGTTGCGACCGCCGATGTACTGGTTCTCGGTGGTGGTACGGTCGGAACCAACGCGGCACGTGTCGCTGCCGGCCTGCGCGCCAATGTCGTCGTCATGGACATCAATCTCGATCGTTTGCGCTATCTCGATGAGATCATGCCGGACAATGTCACGACCGTTTACTGCGATCCTCACGCGGTCGAGCGCTACGCCCTGCAGGCCGACGTGGTCGTCGGTGCGATCCTCGTGCCCGGAAGTCGTGCAGACCAGCTGATCAACAGGCGCTTGCTGAGGCAGATGAAGAGTGGCTCAGTGCTGGTGGATGTCTGTATCGACCAGGGTGGCTGCAGCGAGACCAGCAGGCCCACAACCCATCACGACCCGGTCTATGTCGAGGAGGGCGTTGTGCACTACTGTGTCGCCAACATGCCGGGGGCTGTCAGCCGCACCAGTACCCAGGCGCTATGCAACGCAACACTGCCCTATACACGAGAGATCGCGAATCTCGGTCTCGATGCCTTCATCGCAAGAAGTGAAGGCCGCAGCTCTGCACTCAACATGCGTGACGGAAAAATACTGCACCAGGGCGTTCATGCAGCCTTTCCTGATCTCTGAATTTCAGTTGATCGAGCGCATTCAGGATTCCTGTCAAACACTCATAATGAAAACAGGATCGAAACAGGCTGCAACCACGTGAAAGAACACACCAGCAAGTACCGACTGACAAGCGACCAGCTTTACCATGCCTGTGACAGGACGCAATTTGCCTTCGAAACGACGTCGGACCTGGAGACTCTGAGTACTGCCGTCGGGCAGGAGCGTGCGCTCGATGCCATTGCGTTCGGCATCGATATGCCGCATGACGGCTTCAACCTCTACGTGATGGGTTCACCGGGACTCGGACGTCACACTTTCGTTCGTGAGGCCCTCGAGGAGCGTGCCGGGCTCGCTCCGCCGCCGTTTGACTGGTGCTATGTCGCCAACTACCAGCAGCCGCATACGCCGGTGGTCATCAGGTTGCCCGCAGGCATGGGGCGACAACTTCGCCAGGACATGAAGCAGCTCATCGAGGATCTCCTCAGCGCGATACCGGCCGCCTTCCAGGGCGACGAATACAGGCGACGTGCCAATGAGATTACAGAGGAGTTCAAGAAGCGGGAGGATGATGCTGCACGCGAGCTAGGCGAGATGGCTTCTTCACGCGACATCGTTCTGATGCGCGGCGCGACCGGGTTCACGCTCTCACCGCAAAAGGATGGCGAGACGCTCTCCCACGAGGAGTTCAAGAAGCTGCCAGAGGGAGAGCAGGAGCGTTACGAGGCGTCCATGGAGGCGGTCAAGCAGAAGCTTAAGGAGACCATGAGCATGGTTCCCGAATGGCAGCGCGAGATCCGCAAGCAGATGCGTGATCTGGACCGCGAGACCATGTCCATGACGGTCGAGCGATTCCTTGCCGAACTCGAGGAGCAGTACGCAGATTATCCCGATGTCATGGCCTATCTTGTCACCGTGAAGGCAGACATCATCGAGAATGTCGACCAGTTCCGCATGTCGGACATCGAGGAAGAGCAACGCGCCCTTGCCAGCAATCCCGCTTTCAACCGTTACCAGGTCAACATCCTCGTTGATAACTCGGATGCGAATGGCGCGCCGGTCGTTTACGAAAACAATCCGACCTACCAGAATCTCATCGGTCGCATCGAGCACATGGCGACCATGGGCACGCTCTATACCGATTTCACCCTGATCAAGCCGGGCGCACTGCATCAGGCCAACGGCGGTTATCTTGTTCTCGATGTCGAGAAGGTACTGACGAATCCCTTCTCATGGGACGGCCTCAAGCGTGCGCTCAATGCGCGCGAGATTCGTGTTGCAGGCATTGAGCGGCAGCTCAGCCTTGCTTCCACGATCTCGCTCGAGCCCGAGCCGATACCGCTCGATATCAAGGTCGTGCTCGTCGGAAGCCGGCAACTTTACCATCTCCTCAACGCCTATGACCCCGAGTTCGGACTGCTCTTCAAGGTGCCAGCCGACTTCTCCGAGGAGTTGCCGCGAGAGGAGGGCAGTGAACTGACCTATGCACGTCTTGTCGCCACGCTTCAGCAGCAGGAAGCATTGCGACCGATCGACCAGGACGGTGTGGCGCTCGTCATCGAGCATTCTGCACGCCAAACCTGGCGTTCCGACAAGCTGTCACTCCATATGAGCAATCTCCTCGACCTGCTGCGTTCTGCAGATCACTATGCAGACAAGGGAAAGAGTGCGATCATCCGCAGCGTGGATGTCCAGATGGCGATCGACAAGCGCCGTCAGCGTTCAAACCAGATCGAGGAGCAGCTCCAGGAAGAAATTCTCAAGGATACCCTGCAGATCGATACAGAAGGCATGCAGCTTGCACGCGTCAATGGTCTCACCGTCCTGCAAATCGGGGATTATGCATTCGGTGTTCCGTGTCGTATCAGTGCGACGGCAAGGCTCGGTTCGGGGGAGGTCATCGATATCGAACGCGAGTCCGAGCAGGGCGGGCCCATTCATTCAAAGGGCGTCATGATCCTGACATCCTACCTGGCATCACGCTATGCCAAGCACATCCCGCTGTCCCTGACGGCAAGTCTGGTGTTCGAGCAGACCTACGGGCATATCGAGGGAGACAGCGCGTCCGCCGCCGAGCTCTGTGCCTTGCTGTCCGCTCTTGCGGAGGTGCCGATTGACCAGTCGCTGGCGATAACAGGTTCCATCAACCAGCATGGCCAGGTGCAGGCCATCGGTGGCGTCTGTGAAAAGATCGAGGGCTTTTTCGATCTCTGCGCAGCGCGCGGGTTGACCGGTAAGCAGGGTGTCATCATTCCAGAGAGCAACCTGCGGCACCTGATGCTGAAGAAAGCAGTCCGTGACGCGGTCGGATCTGGAAAATTTCATATCCATGCCGTCGATCATGTCGAACATGCCATGGAGCTCTTTACGGGACTGCCACCGGGAAGTCCCGACAGCGATGGCATCTATCCTGAAGGAACCATGAACTACATGATCCAGCTGCGCCTGTCGGAGTGGATAACGCTCAGGCAGCACTTCGCCGGGCAGGGCTCCCAGCAGAATAGTTGAGGAATCAGGCTGAGCTCCTGTCGAGACGCTTCAGCCATACGTCGAGGCCCTGCGCATTGAGAGCAGCGTCCATCGCAAGCCAGTTACGGCAATCGTCCTCGTTACAATCACATTCCATGGTCTCGAGTCCGGCCACGAGATAATCCAGAATACGCGATGTGATGACCTCGATGCGGTTCGGGGTTTTCTTCTCCTGCAGCGCGATATTCACGAAGTCATCGATCGATGTTTTCAGCTGATCAGCAAGTTCCCGCCTGGCCTCGAGACGCCCGTAGTGAGTCAGGTAGAAATGATCGGGGTCGAGGGCCATGAGCCTGTCAATGCTGGCATGTAACTGGTCAGGATCGAACTGGACGGGAGTCGTCGTGGCAAAGATGAATGGACCTGCCGGAGTCTGGAGGTTGGGATAGGAGAGCCCGAATGTATCGCCTGTAAAGATGCCGTTGCTCTCCAGGTCATGCACGCTGAAGTGATGCAATGCGTGTCCCGGGGTGTCGAGGAAACGGAAGATGCGATGATTCATCGCAATTTCGAAGTTGTCGGGTGCCTCGATCACGCGTTCTTCGGGAACGGGGACGAGGTCGCCATAGAGAGCATGGAATTTCTCCTCGCCATAGACAGCGATCGTGCCCGCAACCAGCTTCGACGGATCGATCATGTGAGGCGCACCGCGGGGGTGGATCACAAGCTGTGCATTCGGACACTGCTCGATGAGCGCTCCCGCGCCGCAGGCGTGGTCGAGATGAACATGTGTGGGTATCACGTACCGGACCTGTTCCTTTGACAGCCCACGCTCCTCGAGTGCCGCGAGGATCATCGGCACCGTGTGCGTGGTGCCCGTCTCGATAATCGCGGCAGCATCGCCCTCACGCACGATATAGGTCGCTGCGAGGCCGGGGCGCTGATATTCCGCGTCGACCAGAGTTATGTTGTCATTGAGATCGATGGTCCGGGGTGTCACTGTCATGATGATTGCCCTGTTTATTCGATGATGTCATTGAAAAGATATGTGAGCATCCGTGGCAATCTCACCCTTTGGCCTTGTCTGATCGCGAGATTGCCACAGCTTGCTTTGCAAGCTTCGCAATGACGAGTTCCCGCCATTGCTGATCGGTGTCATCGCGAGGAGGCCGCAGGCCGACGTGGCGATCCCGGGTAACGATTCACTATTTCGCATTACGATTGCCAAGTTTGAACTGCAAGCTTCGCAATGACAAAGTCGAGCCGTTTTGTTCTCAGTCCCTGCCCATGAGTTCCTTGATTTCATCGAGCGATGCGGGGTCATCGATCGTCGATGGCACGACATAGTCCTGACCGTTGACGATCTGCTTGATGGTCTTGCGCAGCGTCTTGCCCGAGCGCGTCTTCGGCAGGCGCGGTACCACGTGTGCTTCCTTGAAACATGCGACTGCACCGATCTCCTTGCGCACGAGTTGCACGAGTTCGGCAATCAGGGCGTCGTTGTCAACGTCCACGCCGCTTTTCAACACGACAAAGCCGAGCGGCATCTGGCCCTTGAGGTCATCGTCGCGGCCGATGACGGCACACTCTGCGACAGCCGGGTGCATGCCGACGACTTCTTCCATCTCGCCGGTCGACAGCCTGTGGCCGGCAACGTTGATAACGTCATCGATGCGCCCCATGACGAAGAGGTAACCATCATCATCGAAATAACCGCCATCACCACTGACATAGTATCCGGGAAAGGTTTCGAGATAGCCGCTCCTGAAACGCTCGAGGTCGCCCCAGATGGTCGCGAGACAACTCGGTGGTAACGGGAGCCTGATGGCGATATTGCCCTGGGTATTTGCAGGTAACGCGTTGCCGCTGTCATCAAGGATCTGCACGTTGTAGCCGGGAACAGGCATGGTCGCCGAACCCGGTTTGACAGGCATGGGTTCGATACCGACCATGTTTGCAGCAATTGCCCAGCCGGTTTCCGTCTGCCACCAGTGATCGATAACAGGGCGCTGGATTTTCTCGACCATCCAGTCGTAGGTCGGCGGGTCCAGACGTTCGCCTGCTGCAAAGACGGTTTCGAGGCAGGAGAGGTCATATTGCTTGAGAAATTCACCTTCCGGGTCTTCTTTCTTGATCGCGCGGAAGGCCGTCGGTGCGCTGAAGAGTGCGCGGACCTTGTGTTCCGAGATGACACGCCAGAATGCGCCGGCATCCGGTGTCATAATCGGCTTGCCTTCGTAAAAGACGGTGGTGCAGCCATGCAACAGCGGCGCATAGACGATGTAGGAGTGGCCGACCACCCAGCCCACGTCGGATGCCGCCCAGAAGACATCACCCGGTTCCATGTTGTAGATCGCTTTCATGCTGTATTTCATGGCGACAGCATGACCACCGTTTTCCCGAACGACGCCTTTCGGTTTTCCGGTGGTGCCGGAGGTATAGAGAATGTAGAGCTGATCGGTACCATTGACTGTTACACAGTCGGCAGGGGAGGCGGCCTCGAGTTCCTCTTTCCAGTCGAGATCGCGTCCTTCTGTCATCGATGCAGCGGCTTCCGGGCGCTGGAAGATGATGCAACTCTCCGGCTTGTGTCCGGCGATCTCGATTGCACGGTCGAGCAGTGGCTTGTATTCGATCACGCGCTTGATCTCGATACCGCACGAGGCTGACATGATGACTTTTGGCCGTGCATCGTCGATGCGCACAGCCAGTTCCCGCGGTGCGAAGCCGCCGAAGACGACAGAGTGAATGGCACCGAGGCGCGCGCATGCCAGCATCGCGATCGCTGCTTCCGGGATCATCGGCATGTAGATGATGACGCGATCGCCTTTTTCGACACCCTGCGCCCTGAGCATGCCGGCAGTCAGCGCAACCTCGTCACGCAATTCATTGTAGCTGTATGTCCGTTTCGTGTTCGTGACAGGTGAGTCGTAGATGAGTGCAGCCTGTTCGCCTCGGCCGTTTTCGCAGTGGTAGTCGAGCGCCATGTAGGCGGTATTCATCTCGCCGTCACTGAACCAGTGATGAATACCATGCTCATCCTGGCTCAGGATGTTGTCGGGCGCCTTGTACCACGACAGGGCCAGTGCCCTCTCTTTCCAGAAGCCTTCGGGATCATCTGTTGCGTGGTCATATTCTTTCTTATAGCTTGTCATTGTCTCCTCCTCGGGGCATTTCCCGGACAGCTCTGATCCGGGTCGTGTGGCGCAATATGTTTGTTATGAATTCAGGAAGCGGGTGAATTCCCCGACTTCCATGCGTGGTGTCCGGTAACTGTTGATCGCGGCTTCTTTGTCTTCGTGACCGAGCGCCATACCACAGATCACCAGCATGGAATCATCATAGCCGAGCTCCTGCCTGATAATGTCCGGGTACTCTGCCAGCGATGCCTGCGGGCAGGTGGCGAGCCCTTCTTCCTCGGCTGCGAGCATCAGCGACTGCATGAACATGCCGTAGTCGATAAAGGATCCCTGGCCCATGACGCTGTCGATGAGAAACAGCAGCATGACGGGTGCATCAAAGGCGCGATAATTTCTTGCCCACTGCTCGAGCCGTGCCGTCTTGTCGCCGAAGGGGATGCCAACGGCACCGTACATCAGTACCGCGCACTCCTTGCGGCGTTCCTTGTAGGGCGAGATCCACTCCTCAGGATAGTAAACATAGCTCGCGCGAGATTGTTTGCCATCCCTGAAAGCTGTCTCGATCTTCTGCTGCAGACGCTGTTTGGCTGCGCCGGTGACAACCGCCACCTTCCAGGGCTGGGTATTGACACCTGATGGCGCATGTCGCGCTGCATCGAGTATACGCACGATGGCCTCTCTCTGGACCGGCCTGTCGAGAAAGGCACGCACGGACTTGCGCTGTTCGAGTGCGTCGCGGACATGCATGGCGTTTTCCTGTCAGGCTGCTCCACTCATGTCGTGACCAGCAGCTCCATGAACGCGTTCACAGGCATCTCCTCGAGACGATTCTGGTCGAGCGTGAGCTCCATGATCTGCTGGCACTTCCACTCGGGGTAGCGCGTACGCAGGTTGTTCAGGAACTTGTTCTCGAGGACCGGGATGCCTTCGTCCCGGCGCCGACGATGCCCGATGGGGTACTCGACAGCGACATTGTCCGTGCTTGTGCCATCCTTGAAGAAGACCTGGACGGCATTCGCAATGGAGCGCTTGTCGGGCTCGAGGTACTCGCGGGTATAACGTTCATCCTCGACGATCTCCATCTTCTCTCTGAGCTCGTCGATGACCGGGTGCGCCTTGTGGAAATCGTCTTCGTAATGCTCGGCAACCAGGTCACCAAAGATCAGCGGCACGGCGGTCATGTACTGCAGGCAGTGATCTCTGTCAGCCGGATTGGCGAGGGGTCCGACCTTGGAGATGATGCGGATCGCGGACTCATGGGTCGTGATGACGATCTTTTCGATGTCGTCCAGCCGGTTCCTGACCTCGGGATGCAGCTTCACGGCGCATTCGCAGGCGGTCTGTGAATGGAATTCTGCAGGGAAGGAGATCTTGAAGAGAATGTTCTCCATCACATAGCTGCCGTATCCCTGTGTGAACTTGAATTCACGTTCCCCTTCCGGCTTCAGCGCCATGTCCTTGTTGGTGTGGCTGAAGAGCACGTCGTAGAAACCCCACTGGGGAGCTGTCAGTACGCCGGGTATGCCCATCTCGCCCTTCATGGTCATCATGGCGAGCCGCACGGCGCGCGAGGTGGCATCACCGGCTGCCCAGGACTTGCGTGAACCGGCATTCGGGGCATGGCGGTAGGTGCGCAGTGACTGGCCGTCAACCCAGGCCTGTGAGAGAGCATCGATGATCTGCTCCCTGCTGCCACCAAGCAGCTTGGTAACGACGGCGGTTGAAGCAACCTTGACGAGCACGACATGATCGAGGCCGACACGGTTGAAAGAATTCTCGAGTGCGATGACTCCCTGGACTTCATGCGCCTTGATCATGGCGGTGAGGACATCACGCATCGTCAATGGCGCCTTGCCTTTGGAGATATTGTCGCGGCTCAGCCAGTCGGCCACGGCAAGAATCCCGCCGAGGTTGTCAGACGGATGTCCC
The DNA here is from genome assembly GCA_050124335.1 of Chromatiales bacterium. Taxonomy (GTDB): domain Bacteria; phylum Pseudomonadota; class Gammaproteobacteria; order Chromatiales; family Chromatiaceae; genus Sva-25. The sequence continues at coordinate 9,585 of JASFFK010000037.1, forward strand.
CATTCTGCCGCCAGCCAGGTGTCATTGAAGTCCAGCCAGCGAACCATCGCGCCGATGTCCCATGCGGCCTTGACCGGGTCGAGCACATGCGATGTACCAGGCACGCGCGCACCATTGGCGACGACAGTGTCCGGCACGATCGGGCCCAGGTGCTTGGTGCACTCCGGGAAGCGCAGCGCCAGAAGGCCGCAGCCAAGGGTATCGATCAGGCAGTTGCGCGCTGTGTCATAGGCTTCATCGGAAGTGATGTCATAACTGTCGACATAGTCGGCGATATCGACCAGCACCTGATCGGGATCAGGACGCTGGTTCATGTCTACATTGGCACTCATTGGATTCTGGTTCCTGCTGATTTGATTGGGTTTCTGATGGCCGGTGATCCCCGGCCGGATATTGCGTCTGCTATCGGTTCTCGATGGGGACCCAGTGCCGGCTCTCCGGTCCTGTGTAGTTGGCGCTCGGCCGGATGATCTTGCCATCCTCGCGCTGCTCGATGACATGTGCGCCCCAGCCGGAGACCCGCGAGATCACGAACAGCGGGGTGAACATGTCTGTCGGCACACCCATCTGGTTATAGGAGACGGCCGAGAACCAGTCGAGGTTCGGGAACATCTTCTTGAGATCCCACATGGTGGTTTCGAGGCGCGAGGCAACCTCGAACATCAGCATGTTGCCGTTCTCTTCCGAGAGCTGTTTCGCAACTGACTTGATGACCTCGTTGCGCGGATCGCCGACCGTGTAGACGGGATGGCCAAAGCCGATGACGATCTCCTTTCGCCCGACGCGTTCGCGGATATCAGCTTCGGCCTCGTCAGGGCTGTTATAACGGCTCTGGGTCCGGAAGGCCTCCTCGTTGGCGCCGCCATGCTTCGGTCCGCGCAGGGCGCCGATGGCCGCAGTGATGGCCGAATACATGTCGGATTCTGTGCCGGCGACGACGCGTGCCGTGAAGGTCGAGGCATTGAATTCATGCTCGGCATAAAGGTTCAGCGAGGTGTGCATCGCGCGCACCCATGAGTCGCGCGGTGTCTCACCATGCAGCAGATGAAGAAAGTGTGCGCCGATAGAGTCGTCATCGGTCTCGACATCGATGCGCTTGCCGTTGTGCGCGAAGTGATACCAGTAGAGCAGCATGGAACCGAAACTGGCCATGAGCTTGTCGACGATGTTGCGTGCCTCGGAAGCCGGATGACTCTCTTTCTCCGGCAGACAGGAACCCATGACAGAGCAGCCGGTACGCATGACATCCATCGGATGTGCTGTCGGAGGAATGGCCTCCAGTGCCTGCTTGACCGCTTGCGGCAGTCCGCGCAGCGATCTCAGCTTCGCCTTGTAGCTATTGAGTTGCGCCCGGGTCGGCAGCGTCCCGTGAATCAGGAGATACGCGATCTCCTCGAATTCCGCCTTGTCGGCAAAATCGAGAATGTCATAGCCGCGATAGTGCAGGTCGTTGCCGGTACGCCCGACTGTGCAGATCGCGGTGTTGCCAGCGGCCGTTCCCGACAGGGCAACGGATTTCTTTACCTTTGGCAGGAGTTGTTCTGTCATCTGGTCCTCCTCCGGATTATTGCTGTGCGAACAGCTCGTCCAGTTTCTTTTCGTATTCGTGGTAGCCGAGATAATCGTAGAGTTCCATGCGTGTCTGCATGCTGTCGACAACGGCCTGTTGCGAGCCGTCGTTGAGTATGTGCTGGTAGACGTTGAGTGCCGCCTGGCTCATGGCACGGAATGCAGTCAGCGGGAAGAGCTGCAGCTTGACGCCGACGGATGCCAGTTCGTCTGCTGAAAACAACGGGGTCGCACCGAACTCTGTGATATTGGCAAGCACCGGCACATTGACGGCCTGCGTGAACTCGGCATATTGTTCCAGCGTCGTCATGGCTTCGGGGAAGATCATGTCGGCGCCAGCCTCGACGCAGGCGACAGCGCGATCAATTGCCGATTCCATGCCCTCGACAGCCAGTGCGTCTGTTCGCGCCATGATGACAAAGCTCTGGTCGCTTCTTGCATCGACAGCGGCCTTGATACGGTCGACCATCTCTTCCTGCGGGACGATCGCCTTGTTCGGCCTGTGGCCGCAGCGTTTCTGCATCACCTGGTCCTCGATATGCACACCTGCTGCGCCGCCACGTGTCATTTCACGAATGCAGCGTGCGATGTTGAAGTTGCCGCCCCAGCCGGTGTCGATATCGACGAGGAGGGGCAGGGAAGAGGCGTCGGTGATACGCAAGACATCCTCGAGTACGTCCTTCATGGTCGTGATGCCAAGGTCGGGTGTGCCGAAGGAGCAGGCGGCAACCCCTCCGCCTGAGAGGTAGATCGCCTTGTGGCCGACCTTCTCGGCCATGATGGCTGAGTAGGCATTGATGGTGCCGACGACCTGAAGCGGATGGTTTTCGTCGACGGCCTTGCGGAGTTTTGCTCCTGGAGTCAGTTCAGTCATGGG
>JASFFK010000038.1:0-11995 GCA_050124335.1 Chromatiales bacterium
TTTTCGACCATCAGCGCGTTGCCGTTCTTTCGGAAGCCGTCACGGATCCAGAGCATCTGGCGCACGAGGTAGGCATGGTGCTGGCCCTGCAGCCGCGGGAAGAAGGCGTCACCGTTGCCGAGGCCGTCCTTGCCATGACACATGAGGCAGTTATCCTTGTAGAGTTGCTCGGCCTGGGCGAGATTTTCACCCTCACCGACACCCGGCTGCGGGTTGGGTGAGAGCGTCGAGATGTACTCGGTGACATCGGCGATCGCCTGTACGCCGCCAATGGTCTCGGGGTCAGTGAAGGGGTACATGGTCGGGTTTTCCCGGTTCCTGGCGCGAATGTCGGCCAGCTGCTTGATCAGGACCTTGCGGTGCTGGCCGGCAATGACCGGAAAACTGCCGTCGGGTTTCCCCCAGCCGTTGTCGAGATGGCAGGTCGCGCAGAGTTCATAGGCTTTTTTGCCGTTCTCGATGTCCGGTTTCAGGCTCAGGGCCTTCTCGATTTCGCTGGCTGAAAGATTGATGCTGATCAAGAGGAGGGCAGGTAGGAGGAGTATTGATTTCATTGTGCTGGACATGAGTATAAGTAATCACTAATATTCTTGACCAATCTTTGGTCCTCTACAAGTGAACGGCATGCGCCTGATCAAGAGTTTGCAACAAATCCTGCTGATATTGCTAGTCTCTCTTCCTGTCGCGGTCTTCGCGCAAGCCGAGATCGAGACGCTGGAGATCAATGACGAGGCCGAAGTCGACATTCGTGTCTTCAAGGCCGACGGTGACAAGCTATTGCTCGGTTTCGCCTGCGACGAGGGCCAGAGCGTGGCAGAGGAGGCCACGGCAATGTCGCTCGCTGAAGACGGTGTTGAAGTCTGGATGCCGGACATGCTTGGCGGCTACATGCTGCCGAAGACCCGCAGCAGCATCTACTCGATCCCCTCGGAGGGACTCTACAGCGTCATGGAACGGGCGATGGAGACCGGCAAGAAGGTGTTTCTGATCGCCAGCGGCCCGGATACCGAACTGGTTCTGCGCGTTGCAAACGAGTGGGAGGCGAAACACGATGGAACCGCCGCCGGCCTTGCGGGTGTCGTACTGATGTTTCCGCGTCTGAATGAGGGCAAGCCGGAGCCCGGCAAGGAGCCTGAATATGTCGAGGCTGTCGGCAAGACGAAAGAGGTTCCGCTGCTCCTGCTCGAGGGTGAGCGCACGCCAAACCGCTGGGGTGTGAAGCACCTCACAACAGCGCTGGCGGCGGGTGGAAGCCATGTGCACGCCAAGCTGATACCGGATGTCCGCGGTTACTTTTTCAAGCGCCAGGATGCCAACATGCCGGAAGAGGTCGTCACGACACAGCTCGCAGGCCTGATCAAGGCGAGCCTCTTTTTTCTCGGGAGAACCGACTCATGAAAAAACTGCTGATCCTTTTGCTACTGGTTTTCACGCTGCCCGCCGTGGCAGGACTCAAGCCCTATGAAGGTGAGGGGCCGACGCCACCGCTGAAACTCGTCGACATGCAGGGCAAAACCCATGACCTGGCCGAATACAAGGGCAAGGTCGTGCTCGTGCAGTTCTGGGCAACCTACTGCCCCCCATGCCGCGAGGAGATGCCCTCGATGAATCGCCTCATGGAAAAGATGGGTGATACACCCTTTGTCATCCTCGCGGTCAACATGGGCGAGACGATGGAAGAGGTCGAGCCTTTCGTGAAAGAGGTTGGGCCCGAGTTTCCGATTCTCATGGATCCGGATGGTGATTCCATCGGTGCCTGGCAGGTATTCGCCGCGCCATCCAACTTTGTGGTTGGCGCCGACGGAAAGATTCACTACACGCTGTTCGGCGGCGTCGAGTGGGATGACGATGAGATAGTCAGCAAGCTGAAGGAACTCTCGGAGAGTTGAGACAATTCAGGGTCCGAGTCGGTCATGACCGACTCCGACCCCGTGTACTTTCCCATTCATTCCAGTTCCAGCCGGGCCTCTTCATAGGCTTCCATTGCCTCCATCCACTGCTCCTCGGCTTCACCCAGCGTTGCATCGTTTGACTGTTTCTCCTCGAGCAGTTGCCTGAGTTGTTCCTTGCGTTCGTCCGAGTAGAGATCGCTGTCAGCGAGCAGCGCCTCCAGTTCACTGTTGCGCAACTGCAGTTTCTCGACCTGTTTCTCAAGCCGGTCGACACTCTTTTTGAGCGGGCTGAGCCGCTGGCGCTGTTCGGCCTCGAGACGCTTCTGCTCCTTGCGCGAGAGTGCGGGCAGGGTTTCATTCAGGTCTGTTTCTGTTGCCCTGTCTGTCACATCCCGGCCGGCAAGCCACTGCCGGTAATCCTCGAGATCGCCCCTGAATTCGTCCAGCCTTCCGGCATTGACGAGCCAGAAGCTGTCACAGGTAGCCCGCAAGAGGTAACGGTCATGGGAGACGATCAGCATGGCCCCCTCGTATTCCTGCAGTGCCTCGACGAGCGCCTGGCGCATCTCCAGATCAAGATGGTTGGTCGGTTCGTCGAGCAGCAGGAGGTTCGGTCGCTGGTAGACAATGAGCGCCAGTGCGAGTCGTGCCTTTTCCCCGCCCGAGAAGGGCTTGACCGGCTCCAGCGCACGGTCACCATGAAAGCCGAAACCGCCGAGAAAGTTGCGCCCCTCCTGTTCGCTGATGCGCCTGTCGAGCTGGCGCAGGTGATCGAAGGGTGAGTGTTCGGGATGCAGCTGGTCGACCTGGTGCTGGGCAAAATAGCCGATACGGATCTCGCGCGAGTCCGTGCGCTTGCCATCGAGCAGGTCGAGTTGACCGGCCAGCAACTTGATGAGTGTCGACTTGCCGGCGCCGTTGGGCCCAAGCAGCCCGATCCGGTCGCCGGAGGTGATCGTTAGATTGATCGCTTCCAGCACGCGGGCATGATCGTAGCCCGTCGCACCCTCCTCGATGACGACCAGCGGGCTCGGCTTTTTCTCAGGTTGCGGGAAGCTGAACCGGAAGGGCGAGTCGACATGTGCCGGCGCGATCAGGGTCATTTTTTCGAGCGCCTTGAGGCGGCTCTGGGCCTGTTTTGCCTTCGTGGCCTTGGCGCGAAAACGGTCGACGAACTGCTGCATATGCACGATTTCGCGCTGCTGTTTCTCGTGCGCGGCCTGCTGGTTGGCAAGGCGTTCGGCCCTCGTGACCTCGAATGCCGAGTAGTTACCGGTATACAGGTCCAGCTGTTCCTGCTCGATGTTGACGACATGCGTTACGACAGCGTCGAGAAAATCCCGGTCATGCGAGATCAGGATCAGGGTGCCGGGATAGTTGCGCAGCCAGCCCTCGAGCCATATCACGGCATCGAGATCGAGATGGTTGGTCGGTTCATCGAGCAGCAGCAGATCCGAACGGCACATTAGCGCGCGCGCGAGGTTCAGGCGCATGCGCCAGCCCCCCGAGAAGCTGTTGACCGGTCGTTGCTGTGCATCGCTGGTGAATCCCAGTCCATGCAAGAGCCTGCCGGCACGCGATTCGGCGCGATAGCCGTCGATTGCCTCGAGTGTGGCGTGCAATTCGGCCTGGCGGTTGCCATCCCCGGTCGTGGCGATGGCCTGCTGAAGTTCGCGCAGTTCTGTATCGCCATCGAGCACGAAGTTGAGTGCGCTTCTGTCGCTGGACGGTGTCTCCTGGGCAACGTGGGCGATGACCCAGCGCTCCGGCAGGCTGATGGAGCCGGCGTCGACCTCGAGTTGCCCGAGCAGCAGCGCGAAGAGACTCGATTTGCCGGTGCCGTTGCGCCCGGTCAGGCCGATTTTCTGGCCGGGATGGATGGTGAGCGACGAATCAGCGAACAGCCTCTTGCTGCCGCGCAGCAGTGTGACGGCCTCGAAACGGATCATCAGCGGGAGAGGATGCCGAGCGGGTCATCGGGATTCACGCCTTCCATAAAGGGCAGGTTGCGCTGCGAATTGGTCAGCTGGTACATGAGGCCGAGCCAGTTGCTGACAAGGGCCTTGGCCGTATCGCGCCAGGTGATGTCGAGCAGTGGCAGCAGGACATCCTCGGGGAAGGGCAGCAGCGGCTTGCCGCCGGCGACGGCCTCGTCACAGCGTTCGCGATACTCGATGAGGATTGCCTGTACCTGCCTGTCGAAGTAATTGTCCGGAAACGGCGGGTAGTCCATCCGTTCGCCGTTGTAGTAGCGCCCGACTTCGCGCTTGTACTCCTTGAGCAGGCTGTTGATGTCATATTCCGGGTGACCCTGGAAGAAGACCTGGCGAAAGCCGTCCGGGCTGACGGCGAGGTGCACGCCCGCGACGTCGCTCTCGGCCAGCACGCAGAGCCCCGCTTCCTCGAGTTGCTGGCGATCAATCTGGTTGAAGCGCGAGTGGGGTACATCGAAGCGGGTGTCGCTGTTGCTGACGAGCGGGTGATCGGGACGTGTCACCTTGTGCTCGAAAACCCCCCAGCGCTTGAAGCCGAGGTTGTAGCGGTGGATGCCGTACTGGTGTTGCAGGACGGCGTGGGTCGCGAGGCACGAGCAGAGCGTCGAGGTGACATTCTCGTATGCCCAGGCGATGACCTCGCCGAGCGGTTCCCAGAAAGCTTCCTGGTTGAGATCCGGGTGTGTCACGTTGGCACCCGTGATGATCAGCGCGTCGAGGCCGTCACGGCGAATTTCGTCGAACGTCTCGTAATAGTCGGCGATGTGCTGGCGTGCCTTGTCGCTGCGTGGCAGCGTATCGAGCGTGAAAGGGTGCATGTGGAACTGCGCGATCAGGTTCGAGCGTCCCACGAGACGGAAGAACTGGCGTTCCGTTGCGGCAAGTGCCGCGTCGGGCATCATGTTGAGCAGGCCGATATGCAGTTCGCGGATATCCTGGTGGCTCGCGCGATCACAGGAGAGAACCTCGTGGCCCTCCTCCTCGAGACGTGTGAATGTCGGCAGGTTGGTGTGGGCAACGAGTGGCATCAGTCTTCTCCCCTGGCGATGGCGTCCGTGACCAGGTCGAGGAGATCCTGCTCATTCTTCAGCTGCATGACCTCGGCGCTGCTGATGCTGTAACCGTACTTCCCGGCGATGGTTTCGTAGCGGGGAATGCGGTCGCGGAAGAGCCGCGGGAAAACCCAGCGTGTGAAATTGTCGGGATCGATACAGGCGACATAGTCATTGCCGAACTCCGCACGGTAGGCATCGAGCGCTTTCTGCAGGAACTCCGGGCGGTAGTAGAGCGGCTTGGGATCGCTCTTCGCGCGCTCGATGAGGCGCTCCTCGTCCTCCTTCGTGGCGCGGATGTAGAGGACCAGTGTCTCCTTTGCGAGTGTCTCCATGACCTGCGGCTCGTCGAGTTCGCACAGGCTGCCGCCGGCATCGTTGATGAAATGGTTGTACCCGTAGATCTCCTTTGCCTTGCCAATGAAATTGGGGACATCGAGCATCGCACGCACCTCGGCGTCATGATGCAGTTGCTGCCTGCGCTGGAATTCGCCGAGACCGATGCCTCCCCGGTTCGGGTTGCCAACCTTGCCAAGGAACGAGGAGAGCGGGTGCAGGTTGTGAAAACTGATGTTGTTGCTGATGAAGATCGAGTCACTGCGCAGCAGGTCACGCAGAAAGGGCACTTGCATCATCTGCAGCTTGATGTTGTCGCGGATCGCCTCGTCAAGGTAGTGGCTGCCGATCCGGTAGTCGCCGGAATAGTGGTACCATCTGCTGCGTGGCAGCAGCGACGAGAGTCGTGTCTTGCCGACGCCGGACATCCCGAGGAGGGTGATCCTTTTTGTCTCCCAGGCACGAAAGGCCTGCGGGGTCATGCGCACGTTCAATCTCCGCGATAACAGAATTATCCGGCCATTCTATCCGTTTAGCGGGCCGCGCGGGAACCGCCAATCACGAGTGGACGACCGATGAAAAGAAGGCTGCCATGGCTGCTGCCGGTTCTTCTCCTGCTCTTCCTGTCCTGGAGCTGGTATACCGGTACGCTTGCCGTTCAGCCCCGGCAGCTCGATAACGGCGCCGCCTGGAGGTCCGTCGCGTGCTGGTTCGAGGTGCCTGCCGGCAAGCGCGTGGAGTGCGGCCGGGTCATGACACGCGACAGAACGAACGGCGGTCGACACAGCTTGCCGGTCGTGATCATCAGGAATTCCTGGCTACGCAATGATCCCTCGCCAGTTGTCTTCATCCAGGGTGGTCCGGGCGGAGCGGCGGGGCTCGACGCGCTGACCATGGCATGGTGGTTTGCGGATATCGAGACCTGGGACCTCGGGCGTGATTTCGTGCTCTACGACCAGCGCGGTACCGGCCTTGCAACACCTTCCCTTCGCTGCCCCGAGGTGCTGTCCGGCATTCGGCGTGACCTGCAGCTGGCACTGGATCTCAACGAGGAAAACGAGCGTTACAACGGCTACCTCCGGGCCTGCCATGCTCGCCTGCATGAGAGCAGGCAGCGGCTCGATGATTACAGCACGGCGCTCAACAGTGATGACCTGGCCGATATCATCAATCTCGTAGAGCCCGGATCCTGGACGCTCTTCGGTGCCTCCTACGGCACCCGCATCGCACTCGAGACTGAGCGACGTCACCCGCAGCTCGTGCGCGACCTGCTGCTGGACTCTGTCTACCCGCACGACAAGGACGGATTCCTGAGCTGGCCCATGGTTCTCGGGCGGGCTGTCGATCGCGTGCTCGAGAGCCGCGGACGCCCGGATCTCAAGCCCCGGCTGGCAACACTCATGAAGCAGTTCAGCGAGGAGCCTGTGCAACTGGAAACCGGGGATTACACCAGTGGTGAAACGATCAAGCCGGTTCTGACAGGAAGCCGGCTTTTCATGATGCTCTTTGCAGCAACCTACAGCGCGGACATGGCCCGCAACATCGTGCCCGTCATCGAGGAACTCTCCGCGGGCCAGACCGGCAGCCGGATGCTTGCCGGGCTGGTCTCCTTCGCAATCGAACTCGAGCTGGACGAGAGTTTCAGCGAGCCGGTATTCCAGTCGATCTCGTGCCGGGAAGATCAGATAGAGCAGATGCAAGCCTACAGGATGCAGGCGGAGCGCTTTGCAGGTGACAATGCTGTTCTGCGCGATATGCTGGTGCGGCATACACCGGCAGATGCCTGCAGTTTCTGGAAGTCGGGCAGTGTCCCGGCCGGGTTCAGCGAGCCTGTTGTGACCGAAAAGCCCGTACTGCTGCTTGCAGGTGAACTCGATGCCGTCACGCCTGTCCAATGGGCGCGAGAAATGCACGGCTACCTGCCTGCAAGCAGGCTGCTGATCGTACCGGGCGGAGGGCATGGCGTGAGCATGACCGATGCGTGCACCATGATCATCGCGCGCACTTTTCTCGAGGAGCCGGGTGCGGCGCTGCCGCTGCATTGCAAGGGCGATGGCCGGGATCCGGCTTGATTTGCTCCTGCGATGCCCCGATATCACCCGGACGCGCTGCGGACAAGCCCTGCATGTCTGCTATAGTCTGCCCCGAAACCCATGAAAAAACAGAGATATTCCTGAATGCACTCCCTTTTCGACCTCAACTGGTGGCAACTGCTGCTGGTCACACTTGGCCTGACACACATTACGATTGCGTCGGTCACGATTTTTCTTCACCGTGCCCAGGCGCACCGTGCTGTTGATCTCGGCCCTGTCCCGTCGCACTTTTTCCGCTTCTGGCTCTGGCTGACCACAGGCATGGTGACGCGTGAATGGGTTGCCGTGCACCGCAAGCATCATGCGAAGTGCGAAACCGAAGAGGATCCGCACAGCCCGCAGGTGGAAGGCCTCAACAAGGTGCTCTGGAAAGGGGCGTGGCTCTATCGCAAGGCATCACAGGACAGCGAGACGCTGGAGAAGTATGGTCGCGGAACTCCTGACGACTGGCTTGAGCGCAACCTCTATGCGCGCATGCCCTGGCTCGGTGTCAGCAGCATGCTGCTGATCGACCTTCTCCTGTTTGGCCTGCCGGGCCTGCTGGTCTGGGGCGTTCAAATGCTCTGGATCCCGTTCTGGGCTGCCGGCGTCATCAATGGCCTTGCGCACTTCTGGGGCTATCGCAACTGGAACACCACTGATGCCTCGACCAACATTGCCCCCTGGGGGATCCTGATCGGCGGGGAGGAGTTGCACAACAACCACCATGCCTTCGCCTCTTCGGCACGCCTCTCCAGCAGGTGGTACGAATTCGATATCGGCTGGGCCTATATCCGGCTGCTCGAGATCCTGCGCATGGCGAAAGTTCGCAAGGTTGCGCCTAGGATCAGGGTGGTTCCAGAGAAGATGACTGTCGACCTGGATACTGTCACTGCTGTGCTTGGCAACCGTCTTCAGGTGCTGTCGAATTTCGCGCGCCAGGTAGTGCGACCCGTTCTCAAGGCCGAGCTTTGCCATTCCGAGTCGTCCTGCCGCAAGAAATACCGCACCGCGCGCAAGCTGCTCTCTAACCCGGCTGTCCTCGATTCCGCGGCGCGCGAGAAGCTGCAGCGTATACTCCAGGAGAGCCAGGCACTGGCAACGGTCTACCAGTACCAGCAACGCCTGAGCCAGCTGTGGGAACGCACCGCTGCCTCCCAGGAGGTGCGACTCGAGTCCCTGCAGGAATGGATCAGGCAGGCCGAAGCGACCGGCGTTGACGCACTCGCGCACTTTGCGCAACAACTTCGGGGATATACCGTCCAGACGCGATGACGCGTGTTCTCGGCTGGCTGCTGCCGCTGCTCTTCCTGGCACTGCTCTTCAGCGGATGGAAGACCTGGCAGCAAGCCGATGCCTACGAGCGCGAAACCCTGGCCATCATCCAGCAGCTCGAGGCCGAGACCCGGCTCGAAAATGCCGGCAAGCAGCTGCTGGAAATCATCAGCCTCGGCTTCTACGATGACTATTCCCGCCAGGTAGCGGAACTGGCCCGGCACAAGGAACTGCAGCAGGCCTATCGCGACTCCGTCCATATCATGACGGGTGTCTTTCTCTCGATCGCCTTTCTGCTGCTCGGGCTCTCCCTGGCTGTGCGGCAGCGCTGGCTCGATGTGGCCTACATGATGCTCGCGATCGCATTCATTGCGCTGCTTGTCGGGCTTGCGACCCCGATTCTCTCACTCCAGGCAAGCCGTGAGTTACCTGTCCTCGGCGAGACCGTGTTTCAGTTCCAGTCCAAGGGGATCCTGACGACCATCGGCGCCCTCAGGGAGCAGGGCAACCTCTGGCTGGCTGTGATCCTCTTTCTCTTCAGTGTGCTGATTCCGCTGGCCAAGACACTCGTCACCGCGCTGACCTTTTTCTCGTCCACGCGTCCCTCGATTGAACGGGCTTTTCACATCAGTCACCATCTCGGCAAATGGTCAATGGCGGATGTGTTCGTTGTGGCAATCCTGGTCGCTTTTTTTGCAAATAGCGGGGAGAACAGCCTCACCCGCGCCGAGGTTCAGGCCGGCCTGTGGTTTTTTGCGGTCTACGTGATACTGTCGCTGCTGGCGACGCAGCTGATTTCCCGGCTGCTCGGGAGCAGGCGTCAGATAGCGACGTAGGTCCAGCCTTCCCGCAGGCGATCCACGACGTACTGGACAGCGGAGGGTGCAACTTCCACGGCGTTGACCAGATCGGCATCGGCCCCCTCGTTGCGAAGACGCGTGATGGCGTTGTTGCAGGCGATGAAGTCAAGTGATTCGCCGTAGCGCACCTTCAGGTTGTTGATGCGTTCCTCGTAGGGGGTGATGCTTCTCCTGAAGAGATCGGTGCCGTCCGCGCTGGCGACCACGATGACATTGATGCCGCGGTTACCGTACCTGTCCAGGTATGCCTGTGCCTGGTCAAGCGTCTGCTTGAATTTCCCGCCCTCGTCACTCGAGACATAGAGCATGACGCGTCCGGGATCGGCAGTCGCCTGGGTCAGGTGAAAGACGTCCGCAGACGGCTCGGTGAGGTTCGTGCCGGTTCCGGCCTGGTAGCCACCGGCGAACACGGCCGCCAGCAGCATGACGCCGGCAGCGATGGCGCCACCACGGCCCAGCCAGTCACCGGAGCTACCGGTGGTGTAGCCCTTCTCATCTGAATAGGCGCTGCGCACCATCTCTTTCAGATGGTAGAGATCGGAGAGGTCCTGTCGCAGCATGGCATCCTTTTCGACATCCGAAAGGACGCGTTCCCGCTCCTCTGTTTTCAGTTCCCGATCGACAAGCGCATTGAGATCCAGGGTTTCCTTGTTGATCTGATCGTTCATCACTTCACTCGCTTGAGGTGCTGTTTTTGTATTCGCAGTTCTTCTTTAGATGACATAAGCACCTCTTTTAATCCCTGGCGTGCGCGACTGATACGGCTCATGACGGTGCCGATAGGGATGTCGAGGGCTTCGGAAACCTCCTTGTAGGAGAGTTCCTGCAGGTCGACAAGCGTCAGTACCTGGCGCTGTCCCATCGGCAGCTGCGAAATCGCGTGTCTGACGCGCATGCTGATCTGGTGCTGCTGCAGGCTCTGTTCGGGGGGTTGCTCCCCGCTGTCGAGGATCATGTTGTCAATGTCCACGGTGGGTCTGTTCTTTCTGAGATAGCCCAGCCAGCAGTTGTTGAGAATCCGGTACAGCCACGCCTCGAGACGGGCGTCGTCCTTTAGCTGGTCGAGCTTGTCGAGCGCCGTCAATGTGGTTTCCTGGACGAGATCGTCAGCGAGTGCCGGCTCGTTGCACCAGGAGAGCGCGACACGGTACATAGCCGTGCGCTGTTCACAGAGTCGCTTGCGCAACTGCCTGTGCCTGCTCGAAATTATCAGTTTTTTCATACTTCCTCCTCGGTTGCCAAGCATAACCACTGCCGTTCAGAATCAAAACCATTTTTCTTTGGAATAAATCCGCACGCCGGTGCATCTATTGCCAAACGGGTCCGGTAATCGGATTCCTGACAGTACCTCAAATGGGGTCTGCATCCGAAACTCGAGTATGGAGTGACCCACATTTGAGAAGATGCGCCCGATTTCTGGCAGGTGATCAAACCGGCGGAAAAACAACAATAACCGCCACACTTAAACATGATAGTTCTACTAGTAAGTAGGAGGAAAACGTGAAAATGAAACTCTTGATGAGCGTTGTTGCAGCTCTTTCGCTGCTGTTTACCACCGCAGCAGTTGCGGAGTCCTATGGCAAGCAGAAAGTCGTCTACCACATCAACTATGACAACCCCAAGCAGCAGGCAGGCGCCCTGCGTAACATCCAGAATCACATCAACGCCGTTGGTGCGGACAATCTGGACCTCAGGGTTGTGATGCACGGTAACGGTCTCTCGCTGGTGACCTACCCCGAGGCGCTCTCGCGTACCAAGCTCAATCAGGCCAATGCCAATGACGACATGCAGACCAAGATTCTTGGCCTGAAGAACCAGGGCGTCAAGTTCAATGCCTGCGCCAATACGCTGAAAGGCAAGAAACTCAACCGCGAAAACGATCTCTTCGACATTGCCGAGAGTGACATCGTCCCCAGTGGTGTTGCCGAGCTCGCGCACCTGCAGGGCCAGGGATTTACCTACATCAAACCCTGATCCGACTGGCATGAGATAAGAGTTCTACCGCGCTGTTTTCCGGCCGTCGTCAACATTCAGCCGGTCACAGCAATATACCCTCGGTATGTTGGCCCCTGCTCTGCAGGGGCTTTTTTTGGCGTCTCAATAAATTGTCTTTTTCCGCGATTGCGGTGTCAGCTCCGTGCTCGAATCCTCATGTATCCCTCATACACTGCGGTTCTGTGCGCGGTGCTTCCTTGCACTCACGCAAAAATCCTGATTTATCCAGGCATCCTACCGGGCCTCAAAGAGTGTGCCCGCACACTCTTTTCTGGGCTAGAATAGTCGACTTGTTGATTAGTAATTGATTCTCATGTCCCGTACAGCGCAGGTAGAACGCAACACGCTGGAGACGCAGATCAGTGTCTCGGTCGATCTCGACGGCAGCGGAAAATCAGCCTTCAACACAGGTGTCCCTTTCCTGGAACACATGCTTGACCAGGTCGCGCGTCATGGCCTGATCGATATCGACATCAAGGCCAGTGGCGACACGCACATCGACGATCACCACACGGTCGA
>JASFFK010000039.1:0-11801 GCA_050124335.1 Chromatiales bacterium
AGAATAACAGGTCGCCCGGCCTGAGGTCGTCGTACTCATGCGAGTCAAGTGAGTGTGTCTCGACCTCGCGCAGCGTGCCTGATCGCATGGACCAGTCATGGATCTGGTCTGCCTGTCGCGGCGTGCTGTGCAGACCCTGGCTCTTCAGGATGTATTGCACCGTGCCCGAGCAATCCATGCCTCCGCGCTTTGGGGTATTTGAACCGTACAGATAGGTCAGGTGCTTTCTCGTCAGGGCAAGTGACTCACTGATGAGCTTCCGTATGACTTCAGGCTGTGATTCGTATTCACTGATCTCCTCGGGTGACAGTGTGCTGACCATCGCCGGTGCGGCTGGCAGCGCCGGTGACAGCAGGAGCAATATCAGCAAGTGCAGGATCGGGTAGTTCGGCATTGATCAATATCAGTGTCAAAAGGGTGTTTGTTTGACGGCAATGAAATCAGGCATGAGTTCAACAAATGACAGGAGGATAACAGGGTGTTCGGAGTACATGAATTGAAACCAGAGCTTGTCTTGTCATTGCTTGTATTGCCTCTGCAGGTGCAATCGATTCTGCATTCGTGGACAAGTGTGTCCATACGCCATTCGATCTTTGCCTGACGCCTGAGGAGGCCTGGCAGATGAAGCAGCAGGATCCGCAGGCCGGGCAGTTCAAAAAAGTCCGGAATGCAGATTTTACAAAGGCCGTGGACAAGCTTGTTGAATCCCGGGGGGCTCGACAAGTCAGCTCCCGTCATCGTGATGTGCGCTGCGGGAAAACGTTTGACAGCTGCAGCCAAAGCGCTGCACAAGTCCGGGTACAGTCGTGTGTACAACCTCTATGAGGGTTTCCAGGGCATCAGGGCGTCCCATGGCTATTTCAGGGGGCAGCACGTCGTCAACGGATGGAAGAATGCTGCGCTTCCCCGGGGATACAGGCTGCCGACATCCGGGATGTATTTCAATTTCGAACCCTGAGGGAACCCCGGGCCGGCCATCTGTCGGCATCAGCTGTGCCAGACGGGCAGGATTCACTGCCGGCCAGTATTTTTGCGCTATTTGACTGACCGAAATCATTGGTTTTCTGTCTCGCCCTGACGTATTTCCCTGCTTTGTCTAAGGTTGGATTGACTATTGTCAATTTCTCAGGAAGCAGGGAAGCAGGATTCAACAACAAGCGGTTTTCCGGAAACAGGACAGTGGTCATTGCAACAACCAGAGGAGGACCATGACAATGACTACGATGCAGGTAAATGGCGTCGATCTTCAGTTTAATCCCGACGGATTTCTCTCGGACTTTCACAGCTGGAACAGGGACGTGGCGATGGCGATCGCAGACGAGCAGGGGCTCGAACTCACGGAATGTCACTGGGACGTCATCGAGTTCATGCGCGAATATTTCGAGCAATTCGAGACACCGCCATCACCCAAGCAGATCATCACTGCATGTGGCGAGAAAATCACGGGTTCATTGAAATGCCGGCAGAAAGATCTGAAGGCGATCTTCCCGAACGGAGGATGCAAGCAGGCCTGTCAGCTGGCAGGGTTGCCGCGCCACTACTGTCACTCACCCTAGGCGAGAGATCGTGACACATGGCCGGGCGTGAGCCCGGCTCTCTGAAGGGAGAGGACGGGCGATGACGTGTGCAGGCAGTCGTGGCTAGCGCATGCCACGCGACTGTTTGATCATCTCGTAGGCCTGCTTGATCCGGTGCGTTTTCTCTGCCGCTACTTTCATCATCTCCTCGGGCAGGCCTTTCGAGGCGAGCTTGTCCGGATGGTGACGACTGAGCATCCGGCGGTACGCTTTTTTGACCTCGCTGTCACTCGCAGACTTCCCGACTTCCAGCATGGCATAGGCATCGGCGAGCGATCCGATTCCCGTACCTCCGGGGCGCGGGCGTTCCCGGCCGCTGTGGCGCTGTTGCTGTTCGCGCTGCTGGAAATGTATGGAGGCAAGAACCATTTGCTCGATCATCCCGAGTTCCATGGACGAGATGCCGAGACGCTTGCTGATTGACTCCAGGATCCTGTGTTCTGCAGCGTGCTTTTTCCCGTCGCCATAGGCTGCCTGGACCTGGATTTCCATGAACATGCGAATCAGGTTGCGCTGTCTGCCTACTCGGGAGTGAAACTGGTCGAGTACCTCCTCGAGGCTGAAATCCTGCTTTTTGCCTTCCTGGAACAGATTGATGGCGGTTTGGCGCTGTTCCTGTGTCAGATCCATCTGCTGCATCACGGCCTCTGCAAAACGGATTTCTTCCCGTGATACAACACCGTCGGCCTTTGCGATATGGCCCATAACAGCAAAGGTTGCCGTGAAGAAAGCTGTCTGGTTGAGTTCCTGCTGATCAGGTGGAACCTCTTGCTGGCCACTGCCGGGCAATGCCTTGAGTCCCTTGTCATACTGGTGACCCAGCGCAGCGCCCAGGATGGCGCCGAGTGGCCCGCCGAGCATGAAACCGAATGTGCCGCCAAGCAGCTTGCCCCACCAGGCCATTAGTGGTTCTCCCCATATTCCGATGCACGCCGTGCGTTCCCGCGCACCCTGTCTGCAGGATAGCGCATTTCGTTGATCGCGATTTTCTTCCATGCCGACTGGACAAGATCGATATCGAGGCGTTCGGCACAGCGGATCAGGAAAATCAGGATATCGGCCATCTCCATTGCCACGGCTTCCCGCTTTGCATCATCCAGCTGGTAGCTCTGCTCCTCGCTGAGCCACTGGAAGTGCTCGACGAGTTCTGCAGCTTCTGCGATGAGCGCCATGGAGAGATTCTTCGGTGAATGAAACTGTTCCCAGTCGCGTTCCTGAGCGAATGCCTTGAGGCGCTGGTTGAGGGTATCGAGGGAGTCCTGCATCTGGCGGTCGCCGTCACTAGTCGAAAGTCGCATTGTAAACACTGGACTGTCACGGAACAAAAGTCCTCTTGATGCACGATGATGTTGCATGCGTTGGAATTCATGCACCAGTGTGGTGAACAATGAGCCTGGTCTGCAGCAAAAATGCCCTGCGCTGTTGTCATTGCTTGACGCCCGTGGGGCATGGCGTAATACTCCATGAGGCATCAGACAGTTACGGCCTGTCTGCTATTCCCCATGTACATTCGAATAAGAGCACCCCTTGGGAGGGTATCAATGAATCACAAACGACTTGTTTCCGCCACGGCCCTGATCGCGGCAATGACCTTTTCTGCGGCTTCTCATGCAGGAGCAACGCTTGATGCAGTGAATAAGAAGGGACACGTCCAGTGTGGCGTGACAACCGGTCTGGCCGGTTTTTCCCAGTCCAATGACAAGGGAGAGTGGACGGGTATCGACGTCGATATGTGCCGCGCGGTTGCGGCTGCTGTGTTTGGTGATGCAACCAAGGTCAAGTTTACCCCGCTGACCGCCAAGGAGCGTTTTACTGCGCTGCAATCAGGCGAGATCGATATGCTCTCTCGCAATACCACCTGGACACTGACGCGCGACACGAACCTCGGCCTGAACTTTGCCGGTGTCAATTACTATGACGGCCAGGGCTTCCTGGTCAGCAAAAACCTGGGTGTGAAGAGTGCAACCGAACTCGATGGTGCTGCAGTCTGTATCCAGGCCGGTACGACAACCGAGCTGAACCTTGCGGATTACTTCAGGCGTCACGGGATGAAGTACACCCCGATTACCTTCGACCGTTCCGAAGAAACCATCAAGGCATTCGAGGCCGGCCGTTGTGACGTGCTGACGTCAGACCAGTCGCAGCTCTATGCTTTACGCATTCAGCTGGCCAAGCCGGACAGCGCCACGGTTCTGCCAGAGGTCGTTTCCAAGGAACCACTCGGTCCTGTTGTACGCAACGGTGACGAGGACTGGTTCAAGATCGTTCGCTGGTCTCTCAATGCGATGCTGAATGCAGAGGAACTCGGCATTACCTCGGCCAACATCGACGAGCTGAAGGGCAGTTCGACCGATCCGAACATCCGTCGCCTGATTGGCCTCGAGGGTATCAAGGGCCAGGGGCTTGGCCTTTCCGATGACTGGGCCTACAACATCGTCAAGCAGGTCGGGAACTACTCCGAGGTGTTCGAGCGTAATGTTGGCAAAGGGTCTGCGCTTGGTATCGCGCGTGGTCTGAATGCGCTCTGGACAGACGGTGGCATCCAGTACGCAGCGCCGATCCGCTGATCGATGCACCCGGCCCGGCCTGCCGTGCAGGCCGGGCCCGTTTCAATAACCACAAAAGCCCGGGCTCATCCTGTTGATGCCAATGGATAATCAAGACGACATGCCATCCAGGCCGCCATTCTGGAACGATCCGGACAAGCGCGCACTGATCTTCCAGGTTATCGTTCTCGCAGCGGTCTTCGCTTTCTTCGCCTACATTTTCAGCAATACGCTACATAACCTCGAAAAGCGCGGCATCAGTACGGGTTTCGAATTTCTGAACAACGAGGCGGGTTTCGGCATCCTCATGAGCCTGATTCCCTATGACGAGACCTATACCTTCGGCCGGACTTTCCTTGTCGGCCTGCTCAATACCATCCTGGTCTCCTTCCTGGGTATCATTCTTGCGACCATCATCGGTTTCATCGTCGGTGTCGCAAGACTCTCCAACAACTGGCTCGTCGCGAAAATTGCATCTGTCTACATCGAGACCTTTCGCAACATCCCGCTGCTTCTCCAGATACTCTTCTGGTATTTCGCCATGTTGCCACTGCTGCCTCATCCGAGACAGAGCGTCAATCTCGGTGATGCATTCTTCCTGAACAGCCGTGGCTTCTATATGCCGGCACCGGTGTTCGAGTCCGCTTTTCTATGGGTGCTGGCCGCGATCATCATTGCCATCATTGCGGTCGTGATTCTCGTCCGCTGGGCGCACAAGCGGCAGGAGCGGACCGGTCAGCCGTTTCATACATTCTGGGCGTCACTGGCAATTCTCGTGGCATTGCCGTTGATTGCCTACGTCGCCACCGGGATGCCGTTGAGCTGGAATCTGCCGGAACTCAAGGGATTCAATTTCAGGGGCGGCATGACCATCATCCCGGAACTGGCTGCCTTGCTGCTGGCGCTCTCGATCTACACGGCCTCCTTCATCGCCGAGATCGTGCGCTCCGGCATCCAGGCTGTCAGCCATGGTCAGACGGAAGCAGCGTATGCACTTGGCTTGCGCCCCGGAAAAACACTGCAACTCGTCATCATTCCTCAGGCGATGCGTGTCATTATTCCGCAGCTGACGAGTCAGTATCTCAACCTCACGAAAAACTCCTCGCTCGCTGCTGCAGTCGGCTATCCGGACCTGGTGGCTGTCTTTGCAGGTACGACCCTGAACCAGACAGGCCAGGCCGTCGAGATCATCTTCATGACCATGATGGTTTACCTCACGATCAGCTTGCTGATTTCACTGTTCATGAACTGGTACAACAAGAAAATGGCACTGGTGGAGCGATAGCATGGCCGTGATTCAGCATAGTCCGCACGAAGATCTGCCACCACCGGTCAGCCAGACCGGGATTATCGGCTGGCTCAGGCAGAACCTCTTCTCTAACTGGCTCAACAGCCTGCTGACACTGCTGGCTATTTTTATCCTCTGGAAAACGGTCGTTCCGCTGGTCGAGTGGGCCTTCATCAAGGCAGACTGGATCGGTACCAGCCGTGATGACTGCGACAGTGGCGGTGCTTGCTGGGTTTTCGTCTCGGTTCGCTTCAAGCAGTTCATGTATGGCCTCTACCCGGAAGCCGAACAGTGGCGCATCAATTTCATGGCCATCCTGTTCGTGTTGCTGATGATCCCGATGTTCATCAAGAGCTTTCCGTGGAAGAAATGGCTTGGCATGTTCATCCTGTTCGGCTTCCCGATCGTCGGCTTTTACCTGCTCTCGGGTGGTGCCTTCGGCCTCGAGCATGTCGAGACAAGCCTCTGGGGCGGATTGACCCTGACACTCGTGCTCTCGGCAGTCGGTATTGTCGCGGCCCTGCCGCTCGGGATTCTGCTCGCCCTGGGGCGAAGGTCCGAGATGCCCATTGTCCGTGCACTCTCGGTCGCCTTCATCGAGCTGTGGCGCGGTGTCCCGCTCATCACGGTCCTGTTCATGGCGTCTGTCATGCTGCCACTCTTTCTGCCCGAGGGAACCCAGTTCGACAAGCTGTTACGCGCACTTATCGGCATCGTGATGTTCCAGTCGGCCTACATGGCCGAGGTAGTGCGCGGTGGACTGCAGGCAATTCCGAAAGGGCAGTACGAGGCGGCAGAGGCGCTTGGTCTTAGCTACTGGAAAAGCATGGGGCTGATTATCCTGCCGCAAGCGCTCAAGCTCGTGATACCCGGGATCGTCAATACCTTCATCGCCCTGTTCAAGGACACAACACTGGTCTTGATCATCGGGCTGTTCGATCTGCTCGCGATGATCCAGTCGGCGACCCAGGATACCAAGTGGCTCGGCTTTTCGATCGAGGGCTATGTCTTCGCTGCCGTGACATTCTGGATATTCTGCTTTGGCATGTCACGCTACAGCCAGGCACTCGAGCGCAAGCTGCATACCGGACACTAACTTCAAGAGACAAGCGTTATGGCGGAAGACGTCGCACAAACGAACGAAAGGCTGGCCGTTGAGATCATCGGCATGCACAAGTGGTATGGCGAGTTCCATGTCCTGAAAAACATCAATCTCGAGGTCAAGCCGGGAGAGCGTATCGTTGTCTGCGGCCCGTCCGGGTCAGGCAAGTCGACCATGATTCGCTGCATCAACCGGCTCGAGGAACACCAGCGAGGCAAGATCATCGTCGATGGTATCGAGCTCACCAACGATATCAAGAATATCGACCAGATACGCCGCGAGGTTGGCATGTGCTTCCAGCACTTCAACCTCTTCCCTCACCTTACCGTTCTCGAGAACTGCTGCCTTGCACCGATCTGGGTGCGCAAGATGCCACGCAAGGAAGCCGAGGAAGTCGCGATGAAATACCTCGAGCGCGTCAAGATCCCCGACCAGGCCGCCAAATATCCGGGCCAGCTTTCGGGCGGTCAGCAGCAGCGTGTCGCGATCGCGCGCAGCCTTTGCATGAACCCGCGCATCATGCTGTTCGACGAGCCTACCTCTGCGCTCGACCCCGAGATGATCAAGGAAGTGCTCGATGTCATGGTCGAACTTGCCGAGAGTGGCATGACCATGCTCTGCGTGACTCACGAGATGGGCTTTGCGAAAACGGTTGCGGATTCCGTCATATTCATGGATGGCGGCGAGATCATCGAGTCCAACAAGCCCGAGGAATTCTTCAACAACCCGCAGCACGAGCGGACGCAGCTTTTCCTGAGCCAGATTCTGCAGCACTGAGTCTCTTCTTTTCTGTCACTGCATGACGACTTCTGTTTTGTGTCCCTTTGGGACAGATTAAATTTGATGCGCGCGTTGGCGCGCAATTTTTATTATGAAAGCGGCGGGTGCGCCGCAGCACCCTTCTTTCTTTTGCTTGCCCAAAAGAAAGAAGGCAAAGAAAAGGGCACCCTGCTAACGCGGCCTGCGGCTACTCTGCGCTTCGCGTCCCTGACCGGCGCTCGCCAACTCGCGACGCTCAAACACGCCTCGCTTGCCTCCTGTCAGTGACTGCGATGCTCGACGCGTTAGAAGGGAAATGTTCCCGGAATACCCCACCTTAATCTGCAGGAGCGAGCCCTCCAGGAGAACATTCGCCCACGCTGTGAGCTCCTACAACTTTTATTGAAAGCTACACCCACTGCGACTGGACACCACCGAGTACCGCAGGGAAAGCCGGAGAAAGCAAAAAGGTGTTTGAGGGATCTAAGATCCCGAGTTCTTTTTGCGCCGGCTTTGCCGAGGAACGCAGGGGACCAGAAGGGTGGTGTCCCGGAGCGAATGGTTTTGGTGACTTTTGCCGGAACAAAAGTCACTCGGGCGCGCGCCGATACGCGCATTGAATTAATCCATCGCGAAGCGATACAAAACCAGGGACAGGAAAGAAACAACAGCTATCCGCTCATCTTATCGGATCCTGCCTAAGCAATCGGGGTGCTGCGGCGCACCCGCCGCTTTCAAAATAAAGGATGAACGCCAGTGAGCGGATCCAAATAAATCATCGCGAAGGGATGCAAAACCAGGGACAGGAAAGAAAAAACAGCTATCCGCTCACCTCATCGGATCCTGCCTGAAAAAGAGAACCATCTGCTCATAGACGTCGGGGTAAAGGTCATGAACGAGTTCGGGGCGTTCGAAAAAGAGTTCGCTGAGTACGGCCAGGAATTCGGCCGGTGAATGCCCGGCATAGGGATCAATGCCCGCCGTATCGCCATCAAACAGGCGCTGCTGGAAGTCATCGAATGCAATGGAGAAGGCTTCCGTCCAGTCCTTGCGGTCCATGCCGGCATGCAGGGGCGGGAATCCGTTTGCGCTGCCGTTACGCATGTCGAGCTTGTGTACGAATTCATGGATAACGAGATTCACACCATCGATCACCTGCCCGGCATGCAGGGAATCTATCCATGAAAGAATGACCGGTCCGTTTTCCCAGGCTTCACCGCTGAGTGCCCGCTTGACCCTGTGGCTGATGCCCGTTTCATCGATCACGGTGCTTTCAGCAGCAAAGCCTTCCGGGTAGATGATGATGGAGTGCCAGTTGCTGTACCAGTCGATATCCAGATAGAGGATCGGCAGACAGGCCTGCAGTGCAATGAGCAGTTGCATGGGTTCGGTAACCTCGAGTCCATGCGCGCCTGAAAACTGTTTGTCGTGCAGCAAGAGGATGGCAAGCTTTCGCAGCGCCTCTTTTTCCTGCACATCCAGCCGTTCGAGCAGGGGCAGGGCAGTGAACGCTTCCTGCCATGCCCTGTCGGTGATCGAGGTGTTTTTGATAATCCGATGGCGGCGCCACCGCCTGAAGGAACTGAACATTTCTGGTGACCGGCAGTTTTCATCAAGATAGTGTCGCTTCGACGGGAATGCAATCATCATCTCCTCGCTTTGCAGAGTCCGGGGATGCTCCCGACATCCCCCAGGCTGACGACAGCATGCGTAAAAAATGAGGGAAGCAGGGCAGGCTTTTGCTATTGTTTCACTCAGGAATGCCTGACAGAGAAAACAGGAGTCACCATGGCAGATCAACAGAACCCTTACGAGACACCCTCATCGGATCTCGCTGTCGAACATGATTTTGAGCCGGGAGAATTGCTTGGTGAGCCAAGAAATCACCCGTTTGGCAGGGGCGCGGGCTGGATCGCCGAAGCCTGGAACTATTTCAAGAGGTCACCGCTGAACTGGATTCTGATGGTGCTGGTTCTGTTCGCGCTGACTTTTCTCATCGCACTCATTCCCCTGGTGGGTTCAATGATCATCAATGTGCTCTACCCGGTGCTCTTTGCCGGTATCCTGCTTGCCTGTCGGGACCTGGATGCGGGTAAAACCTTTTCCATCGAGCGGCTCTTTGCAGGGTTTTCGATCCCGCAGCGGAATCGGCTGCTGATTCTGGGTTTGCTGTACATTGTCTTTTCGCTCGTGATGCTATTCATCATCTTCGCAGTCTTCGGTCTCTTCATCGGTCTTGCCGGCATGGAAGGGGGGCTCGAGGATCCTGAAGCGGTTGCCCGGACCATGGAGACGACAGGCGGTCCTGTTTTCGCGCTGGCTGTGCTTGTCGCCCTTGCGCTGGCCATTCCTGTCATCATGGCTTTCTATTTCGCACCGGCGCTGATCACCTTCAATGACCTCGAGGTCATGCAGGCGCTGAAGCTGAGTTTCCGTGGTTGCCTGAAGAACATCATGCCCTTCCTGCTGTTTGGCATCCTGATGATCCTGCTGAGTATTCTCGCGATGATCCCGCTGGGCCTCGGTATGCTGATCCTGGTACCTGTCGGCATGATCTCCCTCTATGTCTGCTACAAGGAGATCTTCCTCCAGGCATAACCTGCACCCTTGCGCGGGTAGAGGTCGGGAGGGTGTTCCGGCATCAGCCTGACCGGGATGCGCGGCAGGCTTACTCCTTCCCGCGTTTTTTTCGTGCCCGGGGATGGGCCTGGTCGTAAACCTGGGCCAGGTGCTGGAAGTCGAGATGGGTATAGACCTGGGTCGTGCTGATGTCTGCATGTCCGAGCAGCTCCTGGACTGCGCGCAGGTCACCGGAGGATTCGAGCAGGTGGCTTGCAAAGGAGTGCCTCAGCATATGCGGATGCAGATGCTGCAATGCATTCAGTTGCCTCGCCAGCCGGTCGATGCGCTGCTGAACGCTGCGTGGATGAATGCGTTTCCCCCGCGTGCTGACGAATAGAGCGGATTCATCCTCTGATGCATAGCGCCCGCGCTCCTTCAGCCATTCCTGAATCGCCTTGCGGGCCATATTGCCGAGTGGCACGCGTCGCGTTTTTGCTCCCTTGCCAATCACCTCGAGCTGGTCATTCTCGGCAGGCAGGTCGCGGACGTCGAGCGAGACGAGTTCCGCAAGCCGCAGGCCGCACGAGTAGAAGAGTTCCATCATGGCCAGGTCGCGCTTTTCCAGGGGATCGGCTGCCTGCCTGTCCAGCAGACGTGAGAGCTGGTCAGCGTCCAGTGCTTTCGGCAGGGGGCGTTTTGCTTTTGGTGCCCGCACGCCTTCTGCCGGGTTGTGAGTCATCACTCCCTCGCGCAACAGGTAGCGGAAGAAGGTGCGCAGGCTGGAAAGCTGGCGTTGCAGGCTCTTGCCACTGATATTGTGCCTGTGTCTGCTGGCAACCCATGCGCGAACCAGGTGCTGGTTGATGCTGTCCGGGCGGTCTGTTCCGTTCTCCGCGAGCCATGAAATGAACTGTTCGAGGTCGCGCTGGTAGCTTTTGACTGTTTCCGGGGAGAGTCGCCGCTCGTGACCCAGGTGGTCAATGAATCCGCTGAGTCGGGCCTGCAGTGGACCCGTCTCGCTCATTCCTGCTCCAGTGGCCTGATGCGCCCGAGGGCATGGCTGACGAGGTCGCCGAGGCGTTGCAGGAATTCCGTGTCCTTGCCGGGATGGAAGCGCTGTGGATCATGGCTGCCGATCGCGAGCACGCCCTCGACACCGTTGTGCATCAGCGGGATCAATGCGACAGAGCCGGTCTCAGCGGCCATGCTTCCGAACAGGTACTGCAGCTGTTCTTTCTTGAGTGCGCCGCACTTGGGCTTGCCCTGCTTCATGAAGTCATCGAACATCAGGGGGACGGCCTGGCGCTCGTTGACCGCCTGCTCGAGATTCTCCGAGGAGAAGAGCTTCAGTTCGACGGCGTCGGCATTGAACTGCTCGCGAAGGTCGTCCAGAAGAACATCCATGAGACGGTCCAGGTCGTCGGTTTCGATCAGTGTCAGGGTCAGTTCATGCAGGCGTCGGTTGAGATCGTCGTTCTCACGGGCAACCGCGATCAGGTGTTCGAGTTGTTTCCTGTATTCATTTGCCTTGTCGCGCAGCAATTGTGTCTGTCGCTCGACGAGGGAGACTGTCCCCTGGCCGGCACTGTGCGGAACTCGGAGTGTCTGCAGCAGCTCCGGATGGCGCGTGAAATAGTCGCTGTGCCTGTACAGATAATCCGCGATCTCGGCCTCGAAATGCTCATCGTAGTCCGTCATATCGCTCATAGGCTGATATCCCCTTCATAAACCGTCTCGGCCGGTCCTGTCATCCAGACCGGCTCACCTTCACCTGCCCAGCTTATCACAAGTTGCCCCCCTTTCAGTTCCACCGTTACCTCCGCATCAAGGCTGTTCTGGCGGATACCACTGACGACAGCAGCGCAGGCTCCTGTTCCGCAGGCCAGGGTCTCGCCGGCTCCGCGCTCGTAGACACGCAGGGCGATCCTGTCGCGGCTCCGGTGTTCCATAAAGCCGACATTGACCCG
>JASFFK010000040.1:0-11767 GCA_050124335.1 Chromatiales bacterium
CTCTCTGCCTCGACCATCGTCAGGACACTCGAGGCGCTGGATGCTTTTCGCCGTCCAGATCGTTTCGAACACTATCTGCTGGCCTGCGAGGCAGATATCCGCGGGCGTGCCGGCAAGGAGAAGGATCCCGTACCACAGACTGGCCATTTCCAGCGATGTCTCGAAGCTGCCAATGCCATCTCGGTACAGCATATCCGGGATGCAGGTTATGAAGGCAAGGCGATCGGCGAGGAGTTGCACAGGCGCCGGGTCAACGCTGTGAAGCAGGTTCTCGGGGAGATCCGTCCATGAGCGCTCAGGCCGTCAGTCGCCAGATTCTGGATACACTCAGGGCTGCCCGGCTCATCGTCCCCATCGCGCTCCTGCTGATCGGCGTCTCGGGTATGGTTATCTCCTCCATCGGCATGCTGTTCCTGGATCAGGAGCGTCTCTGGGGAGCGATCATGCTGTTGTCTATCCCGCTGGCCCTGGCCGGGATCGGGTTCGGGGCCTGGCTGCTGCAGAGCAAGCTGTTGAAACCGCTCGTTATGCTGCAGAACTCGGTCGCGCGGGTTTCACAGGGCACACCCGGTGCAATGGTATCCATCGAGGAAAAGGGTGCGCTTGACCTGCTGGTGCAGGATATCGGCAGCATCAATGAAGAACTTTTCGATCTCTATGAGGACATGGACAGCCGCGTTGAGCGCCAGACGCGCAGGCTCGCCCAGAAAACCGCTTCACTCAAAATTCTCTACGATGTGGCTGCGACCATCAACCAGACGGAGTCGCTAGACGAGTTGCTGATGCGTTTCCTGCGTGTTCTCAAGGAGATGGTGAACGGCAAGGCAGCGACTATCCGGCTGAAGATGCCTTCAGGAAGCATGAAGCTCGCTGGCAGCATCGGGCTGGATAATGTGCTGCTCAAGGGGCAGGATCTCTATCCCGTGCAGCTCTGTGTCTGCGGTAACACTCTCTCGCCGGGAGAAATCCTTTGTAAAAACGATGCAAGGGAATGCAGCCGCATGAATGACCGCCGCATGTATGGCCCGGACGAGATTGACGTTGTCACAGTTCCTCTCGACTACCATGGCGATCTGCTCGGGCAATACAGCATCTATGTTGAAAAACCCGGAATCGCAGGCCGTGAGGACATCATGGAATTACTCCAGACGATTGGCAGTCATCTTGGCATGACCATCGCCAAACAGCGATCGGACGAGGAGGCTTACCGGCTGTCGATCATCGAGGAACGCACCTCGCTGGCACACGAGCTGCATGATTCACTGGCCCAGACGCTCGCAAGCCTGAGATTTCAGGTGCGCATGCTCTCGGACACGCTGCACAAGGATGTTCTGGATGCCGAGGCAGCTTTCAGTGATCTCGACCGGATCAGCAACGGACTGGACGAGGCTCATACGGAACTGCGAGCGCTGATCGGGAACTTTCGTGCACCCATAGACGAACGCGGTCTGCGCCCCTCACTCGAGCGTATCGCCGAGCGCTTCCACGAGGAGACAGGCATCAGGCCTTTCCTGCAGTTGCATGTCCGGGATCTCAAGCTGCATGCCAGCGAGGAATTGCAGCTGCTACGCATTGTCCAGGAAGCGCTGGCCAATACGCGCAAGCATGCCGTTGCCCATGCCGTTCGCATCATGGTGAGCTTTGATGGTGAGGAACTCACGCTGCTTGTCGAGGATGACGGTATCGGATTTGAGCAGGCCCCCGCAGGAAGACCGGGCGAGCACATCGGCCTCTCGATCATGCAGGAGCGGGCCTTGCGTATGGGAGGTGAGTTGCGCATCGAGAGTGAACCGGGCGAGGGAACGCGTGTGGAGATGGTATATTCTCCAAGGTCAAGACACGAGGGTGACAAAGATGCGCGTACTGCTTATTGATGATCATGCACTGTTCCGGATTGGACTGCGTGAGCTTCTCGAGCGCCGCGACATCGACGTGATTGACGCTGTCGGGGACTGTGAAGAGGGCATCCGAAAGGCGAGGGAACTGAATCCGGACGTTGTACTGCTCGACATGCGCATGCCGCAAATGAGCGGAATCAGCGTTCTCAAGAAGTTGCGCAGCGAGCACGCCGGGATGCCTATCGCCATGCTGACGACCAGCCAGGATGAACAGGATGTGATTGATTCGCTGCAGTTTGGCGCCAATGGTTACCTGCTTAAGGACATGGAACCGGACGAACTCATTGCCTCTCTGCGTGAAATCGTGTCCGGCAGAACGGTTGTTTCACGCGAGCTGACGGGTGTTCTTGCACGTGCCGCCATCCGGCAGGAGGAGGGTGAGCCAGAGGAAGAGCAGGAGCAGGATCTCTTTTCCGACCTCACCCCGCGCGAGCGTGAAATCCTCTGCCTGCTTGCCGAGGGCCAGAGCAACAAGGTCATCGCGCGTAATCTGGGTATCTCCGATGGCACTGTCAAGCTTCATGTGAAAGCCATCCTGCGCAAGCTTGACGTTCACTCACGCGTCGAGGCTGCCGTGATGGCTGTCGAGAACAGGATCTGCCAGCGCCAGGAATTGCACGGCGGTGACTGATCTGCTGTACTAGCCCGCTACCGGAGATTGAGCATACCCAGATGCAGCGATTCATTGAAAAGATCCGTGACTGGCTCGGCGATATCAGGGAACACATGCCGTGGGACCTCGAAGAGCGCCTCGAGGAGAACGGGGATATCCTGATTGTCGACGTACGTGAACAGGATGAATACGATGCAATGCACATCGCGAACTCGATCTGCGCACCTCGCGGTATTCTTGAATCCTGTGCCGAATGGGATTTCGAGGAAACGATCCCTGAGCTCGTTCAGGCGCGTGACCGGGAAGTGGTCGTCGTGTGTCGCTCGGGACACCGGAGTCTCATCGCCTGCAAGTCGCTCGAGATTCTCGGTTTCAACAATGTTGCCTCGCTCAAGACCGGTTTGCGTGGCTGGAACGATTTCGATCTGCCACTTGTCAACAGCAAGGGAGAGAGCGTCGATCCCGATTACGCCGACGGGGTATTCACCGCCAAGCTCAGGGATGAACAGATCGACCCGTCGCGCCGCTAGGGAATTTCCTCTGCGACAGCTTCGGGAGTCCAGAATCCGGTTGCCTCTTTCCACCGGTTCATGATGCGGCAGAAAATCTCTGCCGTTCCCTCTGCATCGTAGATCGCGGAATGCGCCTCGCGGTGATCCCATTCCAGTCCGGCAGCCACGGCTGCTCGCGCGAGGACGGTCTCACCGTAGGCAAGGGCGGCGAGAGTGACTGTGTCCATCGTCGAGAAGGGGTGGAAGGGATTGCGTTTGTTTCCTGTTCGGGCGACGGCTTCAGTGAGAAAGCCGTGGTCGAATGCGGCATTGTGTGCGACCAGA
This sequence comes from Chromatiales bacterium, assembly GCA_050124335.1. Classification (GTDB taxonomy): domain Bacteria; phylum Pseudomonadota; class Gammaproteobacteria; order Chromatiales; family Chromatiaceae; genus Sva-25. The sequence continues at coordinate 3,348 of JASFFK010000040.1, forward strand.
ATTGCTCGCTTGCAGCCACTCTCTTTCATCGCCTTGCGTACAGGCTTGAAGCAGTGTTGCAGCGCATCCCTTTCCGGCAGGGCTCCCCGCAGCGGGCTGAATGGGTCGATACCGTTGAATTCGATCGCCCTGGGTTCGATGACGGCATTCTCAAAAGGCTCGACATGACAGGCGATGGTCTCGGCCGGTTTGAGCCACCCGTTGTCATCGATGGCGATGGTGACCATTGCGATCTCGAGCAGAGCGTTCGTCTTGCAGTCGAAACCGCTGGTCTCGATATCGACGATCACCGGCAGGTAACCGCGGAACCGTTGTGCCATGCGGGGGTTATAATCGGCCATGGCGCCGCAGGATAGCAGATGCGCTTGAATCAGCCCACCGAAACAAATAGCATCCGCATGTACAGGGACAAACAATCAGCAAGCCTCCTGATGAGAATGACATTATTGCCAGCGGCTCTTCTGTTGCTGCTGGTCTCACCATCACTTCATGCCGAGATCTTCAACGAGTTTCTGCAAAGGGAGTACCCGGCATTTCCTCTGGAGACCGATGATGAGCCCCTTTCAGCCGGGGAGGCAGATCCCGATCCCTGGGAGAACTTCAACCGCAAGATGTATCGTTTCAACGACTCTCTGGACAGGGCCTTGCTGAAACCGGCGGCTGAAACGATCACGAACATCATGCCGGAACCGGTCAACTTGGGGGTGAGCAATTTTTTCGCCAACCTGGATGATGTCGGCACAAGTATCAATAACCTGCTGCAGGGTAAACTTATTTACGCCCTTTCCGATACGGGCAGGGTGCTCGTCAATACGACGCTGGGCGTAGGGGGGCTCTTCGATGTTGCAAGCAGAATGAATCTCGAAAAGCATTACGAGGATTTCGGACAGACCCTCGGCAAATGGGGTGTCGAACCCGGCCCCTACCTCGTTCTTCCTTTTCTCGGGCCGGCTTCTGTCCGTGATCGAGTAGGCTACACGGTTGATCTGGTATTCGACCTGGCTACCTATTACACCGACGATGAGGGCGTCAGGTGGGTGTTGCTCGGCGCCGGTATCCTCGAGGACAGGGCCGCATTGCTCGATGCGACCGACTTGCTTGATACGGCAGCACTCGATCCCTATGCCTTCCAGCGAGACGCCTATCTCCAGAAACGGGAATACGACGTCAAGGATGGTGAGCTGGAGGACGACTTCTGATAAAAATGACGACGTTGATGGTTTGACATCGGCGAGTCGCTTCCTGATTGATCAATATCAAATTCCATTCAACTCCTCTGGTTCTGCAACACGGGATGCATTGCATTTCATCCGGGAGGTCATTCATTATGCTGAAACTGCGTACGCAGCCTCCAGGTAGTACTGCAGACGCATGAGACGTATCAAGACAACACAGATCATTGGAGAACGCGAAATGAAATCGATTATCAAGGTAGCAGCTATTGCTGCAGTTTTCGCCGTACCGACCGCATCCGCAGAATTCTGGGGCGATGACAGCAACTCTAACTGGTACAACGATGGTTACGGTTACGGCTATGGTGACGGTTCAGGCCGGGGTCGTGGCTCGGGTGAATTCAACATGAACTTCAGCGGCAAGGCAGACGCAGACACCGACTGGCGTGGTGACAGTTACATGTACGGTGCTGGCGATGGCCAGTTTTACAACCAGAATACGCCCTACGGATATGGCCCCTACGGTTACGGTGCACCTTATGGCTATGGAGCTCCTTACGGTTACGGTGCTCCTGCTCCGGGGCCAATGGCGCCTCCAATGCCGATGCGCCCGGTCCCGCAGGCGCCCGCACCTGCTCCGCAGGCACCCGCAGGCAACTGAAGAGACGCTTCTTTCTCTGACTGCAGGTATTCCCTCCGGCTTTGAGTCGGTTCTTACCAGAGAGAGGGACGGTAACGGGAAAATGCCGCGGTGCGCGGCATTTTCTTTTGCGCCCCTGCTGGTCAATGGTTCTCATGGGAAACCTGTTTGGTCAGGATAATGAATGAGATATATAAATACTATATATAACAATAAGATAAAGAATATAATTAATAAACTTAATTGGATATATCGCGGTCCCTGATACGACTCCTGTGCGTCACCCTGAGCCTGTAGGTATAATGCGCCGATGCCGCTATGAGGCCGGTTTTTATGACAGGTTGCTGCTTGTTTGTATCAACCTGTGCAGAAGCTCAAGTGGACCTTGCTGAAGAGCCAGACAAAAAGATATCCAGAAACAGCGTTTGATCCGAGACTTCATGGAATCCCAAGAGACACCCCTCGACAAGGTTGCGATGCAACATGCTCGCGTGCTTTCCGGCATGCGACCAACCGGACAGCTACATCTCGGTCACTATCACGGTGTGCTGAAAAACTGGGTCGAATTGCAGCATGAATACAGCTGTTTTTTCTTCGTCGCCGACTGGCATGCCCTTACGACCCACTACGAAGACCCGACGATCATTCCGAAGAGTACGCACGAAATGGTCATCGACTGGCTAGCAGCCGGGCTCAATCCCAATGAGGCGACCATCTTTGTTCAGTCCCGCGTGCCGGAACACGCTGAACTGCATCTTCTGCTCTCCATGATCACGCCACTGGGCTGGCTGGAACGCGTCCCGAGCTACAAGGATCAGCAGGACAGGCTCAAGGAGAAGGATTTGTCGACCTACGGATTTCTCGGTTACCCCCTCCTGCAAAGTGCTGACATCCTGCTCTACAGGGCAGGACTCGTGCCGGTTGGCGAGGACCAGGTAGCACATGTCGAACTCACACGCGAGGTCGCGCGCCGCTTCAACCATCTTTACGGGCGTGAACCGGATTTCGAAGAGAAGGCTGAACAGGCCATCAAGAAGACGGGCAAGAAAAACGCCAGGCTCTACCAGCGTTACCGCAAGGCCTGGCAGGAGAGTGGCGAAGAAGAGTCTCTGGCAGCTGCGCGGGCGCTGATCGAAGGCCAGCAGAACATCACTGTTGCCGACAAGGACAGGCTGCTTGGCTATCTCGAGGGCGGCGGCAAGGTGATTCTGCCGGAGCCCCAGCCGTTGCTGACCCGCGCCTCCAGAATGCCGGGGCTGGACGGACAGAAGATGTCGAAGTCATATGGCAATACCATCAGTCTGCGAGCCGATCCTGACACACTTGCGCAGCAGCTTCGCAAGATGCCAACCGATCCTGCACGCGTGCGCCGCACCGACCCGGGCAATCCCGCAAACTGCCCCGTCTGGCAGTTCCATGCGATCTATTCGGATGACAGGACCCAGTCCTGGGCCCGGGAAGGCTGTGTTTCGGCCGGTATCGGTTGCATTGAGTGCAAGCAACCGGTTATTGACGCAGTGCTCGAGGAGTTACGGCCGATCCAGGAGCGAGCAAAAGAGTTCGAAGAGCAGCCCGACGTTGTAAGCAATATCATCAACGAGGGCTGCGAGCACGCACGCGACGAGGCACGTGAAACGCTCGACGAGGTCAGGCACGTCATGTCCCTGGATCCGGACTAATGGAACAGAAGGATATGCCGGCACCACCCCAGCAGCAGGAGATGCCGTTCGCAATCGTGCAGGGGGAGGCGATTCTCGAGCCACCCAAAGATCTCTACATCCCGCCGGATGCGCTCGAGGTCTTTCTCGAGGCATTCGAGGGGCCGCTGGATCTTCTGCTGTACCTTATCAAGCGCCAGAATCTCGATATTCTCGATATCCCGATTGCAGCGATCACGGAACAGTACATGGAATACATCGCGCTCATGAAGGATCTGCGCCTGGAACTGGCAGCGGAATATCTCGTGATGGCTGCGATGCTGGCAGAGATCAAGTCTCGCATGCTGCTACCGCGTCCCAGGGAGGACGAGGAAAGCGAGGAAGATCCGCGTGCCGAGCTTATCCGGCGTCTTCAGGAGTACGAACGCTTCAAGAAGGCTGCGCAGGATATCGATGAAATGCCACGCATGGAGAGGGATTATTTCCAGACAGAAATCGCAGTCCCCGATAGGCACATCGATCGCCCGTTGCCAGATGTCGACCTGAGAGAGGTGCTTGTTGCCTTTCACGATGTCCTGCGCCGTGCGGACATGTTTTCCAGTCACCATATCCAGCGCGAGGCACTCTCCGTCAGGGAGAGAATGTCATCGATCCTGGAACGCATCAAAACGGACAGGTTTATTGAGTTCACAGATCTTTTTACGATTGAAGAAGGGCGTATGGGAGTGGTTGTCTCCTTTATGGCAGTACTTGAGCTCATTAAGGAGACGTTGCTTGAGCTGGTTCAGGCCGACCCTTACGGCCCCATTCATGTCAAGGCAAGAGAATCCCATGTCGAATAAATCCCTGACTTTACAGGGAAGCACAGTCGAGGAGTTGTCGGGCGATACCGCAGATGCCGTGTCTGACGGAAGCAGCCGACAAGAACCGCCCGGTCTCTATTTGCCCGGCGCGGGCCGTCTGGCACATGCCATGACCGCTGATGAAGATAACAGAATGCAAAGCAAGCGTATTGTGACTTCAGCGTCTTCTTCGCATGACAAGCAGGACAGCGATACCGGACTCCAGGCTGCTGATCTTGCTTCCGGGAATGGGGCAGAATCGGAAGAGACTGGTGTTGAGGATGGTCCTCCCGTTGGGGAAAAAGCGCTCGACCGGCCGTCGCCTGATACCCGTAAGGTCGACGACAGCATACCGCAAGCCGTACAGGAGGATACCGATACGCAAGAGGACCAAGAGCGACGCTTGAATGAAGAAGCTGGTGCTGATGGCCCGGACCAGGGCGACATCGCCCCTGAAGACAATGTGAAGCATATCGTCGAAGCAGCATTGCTTGCGTCTGGAAAGCCACTGAGTGTCGACCGCCTGCTGACACTCTTTCTTGATAACGAACAACCTGATCGCAAGGAGATCAGGGATGTGCTTGAAATCTTGCAACAGGAGTACGAAGGTCGCGGTATCGAAGTACGCGAGGTCAGTACCGGGTGGCGTATTCAGGTCAGGAAAGAGTATGCTCCCTGGGTATCCAGACTCTGGGAAGAAAAACCCGGACGCTACTCGCGTGCATTGCTCGAAACGCTGTCACTCATTGCCTATCGTCAGCCAATCACTCGCGGTGAGATCGAGGATGTGCGGGGTGTTGCTGTGAGCACGAATATCGTCAAAACCCTGCTCGAGAGGGACTGGGTCAGAGTCGTTGGCCATCGAGACGTGCCGGGTAGGCCATCGCTCTATGCGACAACGCGGGAATTCCTCGATTATTTCGGGCTGAAGAGTCTTGATGAACTGCCCACGCTGGCAGAGCTCAAGGAGCTGGATGACCTGAACCCCTCCCTTGACTTTCCGGAGCCCGATACGAAAACAGATCTCCAGGACGCGCACGAAGAAGACACGCATGATGTCAGAGAGGCGGATGCCGGACGCGGAGATGATGCCGGGACAGAGTCTCAGCAACAGACGGCCTCAGGTTCCGGGGAGGCTGACGAGGAAGAGGTACCCGACTCGCAGGATGAGAGAATCCACCAGCTTCCATGAGTGAGCGCCTCCAGAAAGTGCTTGCGAATGCCGGATTCGGTTCGCGTCGCCAGATCGAACAATGGATCAGGGAGGGCCGTATCCGCATTAATGGCAGGCTTGCGCAACTTGGTGACCAGGTCGGTGAGGAGGACAGGATCAAGATCGACGGTCGTCCTGTCAGTGAGAAAAGAATTCAGTCGCAGCAGAAACACCATGTCATCATGTACAACAAACCTGAGGGCGAAATCGTCAGTCGTCACGATGAGAAGGGCAGAGCGTCAGTTTTTGATCACTTGCCCCCACTCGAGAAAGGCCGCTGGATTGCAGTGGGGAGGCTTGACCTCAACAGCGCCGGCCTGATGATTTTCACCACGCATGGCGAGCTCGCAAATCGTTTGATGCATCCTTCACGACAGATCGAGAGAGAGTACGCAGTCCGTGTGCATGGCCATGTCAATGATGAACAGCTCGAACAGCTTGTCACAGGTGTCGAACTGGATGACGGGTTTGCGCGATTCGAAGAGATTGTCGATTCAGGAGGCGAGGGCAGTAATCACTGGTACCACGTCGTCATCATGGAAGGGCGCAAGCGCGAGGTCAGGCGGCTGTGGGAAGCAATCGGTGTCCAGGTTAACCGTCTCAAGCGTGTGCGCTTCGGTCCGCTGTTCCTGAACAGCGCAGTGAAGGCGGGGCAGTGGCGTTCATTGAACAGGGAGGAGTTGCGGCAGCTATCCGGACTCACAGAAATCTCCCGGGATCAACTGGTCGAGTATGCAGCCCGTGAATATCACAAGCCAGCCAAAAGAGTCAGAGAAAAGAAGCGGCGGGGTTCATGATTCCCTGGCAAGGTGGTGACATGATGAAACAATTCTTTGTTTCTGACGGGATTCTCTCTATACTCAATTCTGTAGATAATACTCATAAATAATTAAATTCAAATAAGATCGGGCTCTCCTGGTACAGCATTCATGACGCTTGGTTCAATCAACACATCGTCAGTCACATCGCAGCAGATACAGACGATTGCTCCCCGGGTAGTCATGGTTGTTCTCCTTGTTATTGTTGCCTGGCTGCTGGCACGACTCACCTGGGAAATCATCGAGGCCTGGACGGCGCCTGACATCACGGAGACGATCACGCTTGATGCTGGAACAGGCCAGCCCAAGTCGGGACAGTATGACTGGCAGGCACTTCCGTTGTTTGGCGAAAACAGGGTTGAGAGAGACGGAACGAATGAGCCGGTGCGCCCAAGACCTGCAACAGGTGTGCTTGCAAGAATGCGGCTGGACGTACTGGGTATCGTCGATTCCGACAACCCCTTGAATTCCTACATCGTTATCAAGGAGAAGGGAGACACCATGGTCTTGCAAGAGGGTGATGAAATTCGCGATGGTATTACCGTCAAACGCATCGAGCCGAAATCATTTATCGCTACCGATGGCTCGGGTGACAAGGTCTTCGAGATCGAGATGCTGTCCGAAGGCAGCGATATCATTAGCACCGAAGAAGATTCAAGCGATACCAGCGAGGCAACATCGGAATTACCACCGGTGGATTTTCGCGTGACCAACCAGCAGGTGCTCGAAAAGATCGAGGAATACAAGACGACACTGTCGAGCAATCCGCTGGATCTTGTCGGACAGATTCGTGTCCAGCCTGTTCCACGCGACGGGTCGACCTATGGCTTCCGCGTCTATCCGGGACGTGACCGTACCTTGCTGACCGGTGTAGGATTAAGACCGGGTGACATACTTATCAGTGTCGATGGTACCCCGCTGTCAGATCCCGGTCAGCTGGATACAATCATCAATTCGCTGTCGCAATCGAGCACTTTCCAGTTGAAGATCGAGCGTGGCGGCAAGCTTCGTGACATTAATGTGGTACTGGAGAACTGACATTATGAATATCCGCACTGCACTTGCTGCGCTGGTTATGATGCTCATGACATCCGGCCTTCTGGCAGCGGACAAGGTCACGATCAATTTCAAGGACACTGATATCCGGGAAGTCGCTGAGATGGTTTCCAAGGTGACGGGCAAGAATTTCCTCATTGATCCGCGCGTCAAGGGAAAGGTGACTGTGATCTCATCCGAACCGATCGACGGTGATGCCCTTTACTCAACATTCCTCTCCATTCTCAAAACCCATGGTTTCATTGCTATCGACGACGGTACGCTGGTTAATATTCTCCCGTCGAGTGTCAGTCGTGAAAATGCCGTTTATAGCGAGGCTCTTGACAAGGCTACAGTCAATGACGAGGTCGAGGTCCAGGTCATTCCGATCGAGCATGTTCCCGCTGTCCAGATGGTCCCGATACTCAGGCCCCTTGTCGAGAAAGAGGGGCACCTGGCTGCCCACGCCAATTCAAACAGCCTGATCGTTGCCGCATCTCGCAGGACGATTGCCAAGATCCATAACATGCTGGATACCCTTGACCAGGCAGCAGAAGCCGAGATCGAGAAGGTCAAGCTTAACTATGCCGATGCAACGGAAGTCGTGAAGACTCTTCAAACACTTGTACAGCAAACGGGTGCTGGCGGATCAGCCGATGCAGCAACCAGCAAGCTGGTTGCCGACACCCGCACTAATTCCGTACTCATCTCAGGCAACAAGGGTTTCCGTGAAAAAATCAGTCGCATCGCACGCAGTCTCGATACACGCGTCAAGGACCGTCGTAATATTCACGTGGTTGGACTTAAGTTTGCCAAGGCAGAGGAGATCGCACCTATCATCGAGGCACTCGCTTCCGAACAGACCGGTACTGCATCTGCGGCACCAGCGGAGGGAGCAGCTGCTGATGAAAGTCTCACACTTGTGCAAGCCGACACGCAGACAAATTCACTTATTATCATGGCGAGACAGGACCGGTTTGATGACCTCAGGTCAGTCATCAGTCGGCTCGATGTGCGCCGTGCACAGGTCCTTGTCGAAGCC
>JASFFK010000041.1:0-11721 GCA_050124335.1 Chromatiales bacterium
GCGTCTGCATATCGTGGAATTTCGTGGTTTCGAGAAGTTTATCCAGGGTCGCCCCTACTGGGAGCTTCCGGTCGTCGTGCAGCGTCTCTGCGGGATCTGTCCTGTCAGTCATCATCTGGCAGCTGCGAAGGCGACAGATCAGCTCGTTGGTGTCGATCAGTTGACGCCAGCCGCCGAGAAGATCCGTCGTCTCATGCATCTTGGCCAGATGCTACAGTCCCATGCGCTCCACTTCTTCCATCTCTCTTCTCCGGACCTGTTGTTTGGTTATGACGACGAGATCAGTCATCGCAACATTGTCGGTGTGCTGGCCGATCATCCCGATATCGCCAGGCAGGGTGTACTGCTGCGCAAGTATGGCCAGGAGGTGATCCGCGTCACAGCCGGCAAGCGCGTGCATGGCACCTCGGCTATCCCCGGCGGAGTCAACAAGCACATCACTCGCGAGGAGCGTGACTACCTGCTCGGGGAGATCGACCAGATCATCGACTGGGGGGCTGCAGCCGTCGGGCTTGCCAAGCGTCTTTTCGTCGAGGATATCGAGCACAGTCGTGACTTCGCGCTCATCAATACCAACATGCTGAGCCTGATCCGCGATGACGGTGCGCTTGATCTCTACCACGGAGGACTGCGTGCCAGGAAGCCGGACGGTTCCATGATCTTCGATCACATCGACTACCGTGATTACGAGCAGCATATCCACGAGCAGGTCAAGCCGTGGAGTTATATGAAATTTCCCTACATCACGGCCCTCGGCAAGGAGCAGGGTGCATACCGGGTCGGCCCGCTGGCTCGCATCAACAACTGTGAATTCATCGACACCCCGCTCGCCGAGGCTGTTCGCGCCGACTTTCGTGCCTTTTCTGAAGGCGGACTCATGCAGTCAACCCTCGCCTACCACTGGGCGCGAATGATCGAACTGCTCTACTGCGCAGAGGGCATCAAGGTGCTTCTGAATGATCCCGACCTGCTTGCCAGTGACCTTGTCGTGAAGGGCGAGATGCAATCCAGGGGAATTGGCGTTATCGAGGCGCCTCGTGGCACGCTTTTCCATCACTACGAAATCGATGACAACGGCATCGTTACACGCGCCAACCTGATTGTCTCGACGACCAACAACAATACAGCCATGAACGAGTCGATCCGGCGCGTGGCCGATGATCTTTTCGACGGACGCGAACTGACCGAGCCGATGCTGAACAGCATCGAAGTGGCGATCCGTGCCTATGATCCTTGCCTCTCCTGTGCCACCCATGCACTGGGCAAGATGCCACTTGAGGTGCAGCTTGTCGCGCCGGACGGTTCCGTCCGCGACAGCCTCTATCGTCACATGGATGGCGTGGTCTGCCGGGCAGATTGATGCGAAATAATCCGGTGCTCGTCATCGGCTACGGAAATCCGTCGCGTGGTGATGATGCCCTGGGGCCGCTCTTGCTCGAAGGTCTCGAGGCACTGCGCACCAGAGACAGGGATCTCGACTGTTTCGATACCCTCACTGATTTCCAGCTGCAGGTCGAGCATGCCATGGATATGCATGGTTACAGACAGGTGATCTTTGTCGATGCAGCTGTCAATCTTGACCGGCCATTCCGGTTTGAATTGCTGCATGCAGCACGCGACGACAGCTACACGTCCCATGCGCTGAATCCCGCCGCCGTGCTTGCCGTCTACGAGGGCTTCTATGAAATCCCTGCTCCCGAATCCTCTCTGCTCTCCATTCGCGGAGAACGCTTCGATCTTGGTGAGGATCTCAGTGAAACTGCAAGGCAGTCACTCGATGAGGCCATTGGATTTCTGGCTGCCCATTTGATGCAAAGCATATCGCCCGTTTGAAACTCGTCATAGAATGAAAACGAGTAGCAGGAGGTATGCCTGCATCATGACTGTGGAACAGAATAACAAATGGCGAACATCACCTTTTACGGTGCAGCGAGACAGGTCACGGGCTCCTGCTACCTGATCGAGACAGAACATCACCGGCTGCTGCTCGAGTGCGGCATGCGCCAGGGAGAGGACGAGGATGAGAACGAGGCCGGGCCCGGTGAGCGGGCTCTGCCATTCGACCCGCGGTCGATCGATGCCGTGATTCTCTCCCATGCGCATCTCGATCACACCGGCATGACCCCCTTGCTCGTGCGTCATGGCTACCGTGGTCCGATCTACATGACAGCGACAACCTGCCAGCTGCTGCCGATCATGCACAAGGATTCGGCTTTCCTGCTCATGAAGGACGTGGAGTGGATCAACAAGCGCCGTCAGCGCGCCGGCAAGCCTCCGTTCGAGCCGCCCTACACATTGCAGGATGTCGAGCACGAGCTGGAGTTGTGCGAAGGGATGCATTACGAGGAGAAGCGCACGATCCTGCCGGGTGTCGAATTGCGCTACAGGGATGCCGGCCACATCCTGGGTTCTGCCATCGTTGAACTCTGGTTCGACGGCAGGAAACTGGTCTTCTCGGGGGATCTCGGCAACAGTCACTCGCCGCTGCTCGAGGATCCCGCACTCATCGAGTCAGCGGACATCCTGCTCATGGAGTCGACCTACGGTGACCGCAACCATCGCTCCCACGAGGAGACCCTGAGCGAGTTCAGGGAAGCTCTCGACGAGGCAGTCGACGACGGTGGTAATGTGCTGATTCCTGCATTTGCTGTCGGCCGCACGCAGGATATCCTCTTTCATCTCGGCGAGATGTACCAGGAAGGGCGTCTCAGGCAGAACCAGGTTTTTCTCGACAGTCCGATGGGCACGAGCGTCAGCGAGGTCTATGAACAGAACCTGCATCTGTTCAATGAAGACAATCCGCGATTTCGCAAGAAGATGACGCACACCTGGGAGCAGTGGCTGCCGGTCTTGCGATTCACGCGTGAGACCGAGGAGTCCATGGCACTCAACCGGATCGAGTCAGGCGCGATCATCATTGCCGGAAGCGGAATGTGTACGGGCGGACGCATCCGTCATCATCTCAAGCACAATCTCTGGAAACGCAAGACGCATGTCCTGATCGTCGGTTACCAGGCATTCGGCACGCTCGGCCGCAAGCTTGTTGACGGCGCGAAGCGGGTGCGCATCCTCGGGCAGGAGATCGCTGTCAACGCAAAGATACACACGCTCGGCGGATTTTCGGCGCATGCAGGGCAGGACCAGCTCATCGCCTGGGCGAGGCATTTTCACAAGCCGCGTCCGCGTCTCTTTCTCGTGCATGGTGAGCCGGAGAGCATGCTGGCATTGCAGAGTCGGCTCGCGCATGAACTAAACTGGGAAGCAGTGATGCCCGATGAGGGCGAGAGTTACGGGATCTGAACGGAGCATGCCATGAATGCGATCGAGGTACCGACCGGTAACGGTCACAGCTTTTCCGAGAATGTCGACAGGCTGGTCGACAAGGCGATGGCAGTACTGAATATCGATCCTGCACTTGCGCAGACCATCAAGGCATGCCAGTCGGTCTTGCAAATACGCTTTCCGGTCAAGATTCACGGCGAGGTCGAGATCTTCACGGGGTGGCGCGCAATCCACAGCGAACACATGCTGCCGAGCAAGGGGGGCATCCGGTTCGCAACATTCGTCAACCAGGACGAGGTCGAGGCGCTTGCTGCGCTCATGACCTACAAGTGCGCTCTTGCGGATGTGCCCTTTGGCGGAGCCAAGGGCGGGCTGGTGATCGACCCAACGAAATATGAAGAGGACGACCTGCGCAAGATCGTGTCGCACTTCACGAGGCATATGGCAGCAAAGGGGTTCATCCATCCCGCGACGAATGTGCCTGCACCGGACATGGGTGCCGGTCCGCGCGAAATGGCGTGGATGGCGGATGCCTACAGGCATCTCTTTCCCGAGGATATCAATTCCCAGGCCTGCGTGACCGGCAAGCCGGTCGACCAGGGTGGTATCGAGGGACGTACCGAGGCGACCGGGCGCGGTGTCCAGTATGCGTTGCAGGAGTTCTTTCGCCATACGGATGATGTCAGGAAGGCCGGGCTCAGGGAAGGGGGGCTGTCACAGCAGCAGATCGTTATCCAGGGGCTCGGCAATGTCGGCTACCATGCAGCAAAATTCCTGACAGAGGATGACAGGGCAACACTGGTCGCCATCGTCGAGCGCGATGGTGCCCTCGTCAATACCGAGGGTATCGATGTCGAAAAGGTCCACAAACACATGCAGGTATCAGGTGGCGTGCATGGTTACCCGGATGCGACATACGTGGAGAACAGCGCGCATGTTCTGGAGATGGATTGCGACATCCTGATTCTCGCTGCCATGGAAAACCAGATTACCACCGGGAATGCCGAGCGTATCCGTGCGCGACTCATTGTTGAGGGTGCAAACGGGCCAATCACATTCGATGCGGAGACGATGCTCAAGAAGCAGGGGACCGTCATCCTGCCCGATCTCTATATCAACGCAGGTGGTGTCGTGGTCTCGTACTTCGAGTGGACCAAAAACCTGTCTCACATGCGATTCGGCCGTATGCAACGGCGCCATCAGGAAACACAGGCGCGCCACTATGTCACGGCACTGGAGTCAACGACAGGGCAGACCCTGCCGGACTGGATGCGTGACGAGCTTGTCCACGGGGCGAGCGAGCTGGATCTCGTGCGCTCCGGCCTCGATGACACCATGCGTGAAGCCTACCGGCAGATCCGGGAAGTCATGAGCGAGGATCCGGATGTCGATGACATGCGCACCGCAGCCTATGTCATCGCGGTCAACAAGATCGCGCGCTGGTACCGCACGCTTGGTATCAGTTGAGCAATGCGAACAGGCCTCTGCGATCTTGCCGCCCGGATCGCAGAGGTCGCTGTCCTGGCCGGGGCGTGTCACTCCCGGCGTGCTTCACTCGGGGACTTGCCAGTCCAGCGCTTGAAGGCTCTGCTGAAAGACGATTGTTCGCTGAAGCCCAGCAGGTAGCTGATTTCATTAAGTGAAAGTCTTTCGTCCCGGATGTACTGTTCCGCCAGCGTGTGTCGAACAGATTCCAGAATTTGCTTGTACGTGAGTCCCTCCACGGACAGGCGCCGCTGCAGGGTTCTCGTGCTCATGAAAAGTGCGTCAGCAACCTTGTCATCGGAGATGTCGCCACTGGGCAGGAGTTCGGCAATTGCTTTCTCGACCTTCCTGATGAAGTCGTCCTGGTGCAACTGCTCGAGATAATCGACGAGAGCGTGTTCGTTGATTTCGGCGAGTTCCCTGTTGACTGCAGGTAGCGTTTCATTGGCCGTTGCAAGGTCGAAGTAGAGCGCAGACCTGGGCTGGCTGAACTTTGGCGTGCACCCGAAGAATTCTTCGTAGTCTGCTTCGCATGATAGCTTTTCATGTATGAGTTCCACTGCTGTCGGACAAAACTCCCTGGCTTTCGCGACCCGGCACATGGAAAGCAGGGTGCTCCAGCGTGCATCCTCGAGCGGGGCTATATCCGGTAAATCATTGCGTGCATTCCGGTAACTGACGACGAGGTAGTCTCCCTCGATGGCAGAATCGAAAGTGATCACTTCATCGACGATTTCGTTGTAGCGCACAACACGATTGATTGCCGTCATCAGTGTCGTGCTCGACAGGAAGGCGTATCCAAGTGCGTGAAGATCAGTGGAGAGCCATTGCTCACCGGCACGAATCCCGAAGCAGGGATTATCGATGGCATCTGCCGCGAGGGACCAGGCCTTGCGGGCAGATTCAATGGGGAAGCGGGCGGCCGGGTCATTGATCCTTGCCGGGTCCAGGCCGGCATCCCTGAACAACCTGTCCGGATCGATACCATGGCTCCTGATTGTTCGCCACAGGATACGGGAAGCCGATGCAAGCAGAGTGTTGCTCATCAGGATGTCATTCAGGGATAGCTGCTAACGTTTTCATCATAATCGGACGATGCCGGCTGGACAAATCTGTCGAGTGCCCCGATCGCGTCATCATGCGCAGAAGATTGAAAGAGTGATCGCGAGTCACATGCGATGGTTCTGGCGGGTATGTCAGTCGTTCATCCGGCGCGCAGGAAGACACCGCCGCGCCGGGGGTCGCCAGCACCATCGAAACCTGTTCCATCGAACAGCACTGTATGCGCTCCGCCGAAGAACAGGTTCTTTTCGTCCCACAGGTGATAATCGGGAAAGGCGGCAATCAGGGTATCCACGGACTCCCGGGAAAAGCCGGGCTCGATGCTGATGCGCTTGCGCTCATAATGAATTCGCGGTGCAGCAACGGCTTCCTCGACAGACATGCCATAGTCGATCATGTTGCAGAGAGTCTGCAGGATAGCCGTGCGCAACCTGTTCGAGCCCCCGGAACCGATCGCAATCAGGCGATTTTTGTCAATCGCAAGACTTGGCGCCATCATCGATGAGACGCGCACGTTTTCCTGCCAGCTGTGAAACCCGCCCGGATTGAGGTCCTCCTCGCCGAGCATGTTGTTGAGCATGATACCGGTGCCTGGCAACAGGTGGCCGCAGCCCTCGCCATTCGAGAGAGTCAGGGATGCTGCATTACCACGTGTATCGATCACGCTGATGTGTGTCGTGCCCCGCGCTGTCACAGGATGATTGCGGATCACATTCAGGTATTGTTGCAAGAGCGCCTCGTCCCACTCGCCTTCATGGACCCCGTGCCTGCTGCGTGCAAGGTTGGTCTGTTCCATGACCCTGGCAAGCGTGAGCAAGTGATCGCTGCTCCCGAAGCCGGCATCCATGGTTTCGATGGCCGAAAGCAAATGCTGTGCGAACCGGATGAGCATGCCGCCGGATGAAGGAGGCGGGTTGGAATGGATACGCGTGCCACGATACGTATGCTGCAGAGGCTGCCTGATTTCCGTCCGAAAACCATGCATATCCTCTTCGGTAAGGTGGCCACCATCGAGACGGTTCTGTTCGACCAGCGTCGTCGCAATTTCTCCCTCGTAGAAGAGGCGGTCGCCCTCGATGGCGAGAATTTCCAGCGTGTCGGCCAGCTCTGGCTGGCACAGCAGTTCCCCTTCAGCACAGAGACGGTTTTTCTCTGTGCCGCGGCCATAGATCCTGCGTGCATCCTCTGTTGCAACATAGATTGGCGCCACGATGCTGAAGATGTAGGCCTGCAATGCATTGGTCATGACTCCGTCCCTGGCGTAACCGATAGCCGGTTCCATGAGTCTTCGCATCTGGAGGGTGCCGAGTTGCCGGTGGATATCGAAGAGGCCACGCACTGTGCCGGGTGTCGCGACAGAGCCCGTGCCGATGTGGAACTCCTGCTGTGCGGTGCCGAAGTCAGCAATAATCGGATGGAAATCGATCTGATCGATCGGGCGTTTTCGCACTGGCGTCTGGACGAAAAAATCGAACAGCCGGGTCTCGCCCGAGTCAAGCCTGGCCAGCAGGAAACCGCCTCCGCCAAGCGATGTCAGCACGGGCTCGACAACGCAGGCAGCACAGAGCGCTGCCAGGGCAGCATCAAACGCATTGCCGCCGGCCTCGAGGATCAGTGTTGCAGCTTCCGCCGTTTTCGGGTGTCCCGCGGCTACAGCGCCTTTCATCATCCGATCGATCGTTATCATCTTCCTCAAACAGTGCGTGAATATAACAAAACCGGCAGCCATGCGTTTTCGTGCGGATATAAGGGACTCTGCAAGGAAGGATCCTCCGGCAGCTTTCCTGTTATCTCTTCAGAGAGGTGCTATGTTTAGAAGCAAACCGGAGAAAAGACCGGAACAGTTGATACCCTTCTCGACAAGAGAAGGGAGCATGTTGTCAGTCCGGATTGGATCATTTCCAGCGGCTCAGGGATTGAGAGCTGGATATCTTCATACCACAGCAGGTGGGGCAGTCTGAAAAAAATGAACACTCTCGTTTCAACGACATGGCTCCATCAGCATCTGGCAGATCCCGATCTCGTGGTGCTCGACTGCAGTGTCGTCACAGTCCAGCATGAGGATGGGAGTTTTCACAACGAGAGTGGCCGTGCACAGTATGAGAAGGGACACATTCCGGGTGCCGGATTTGCCGATCTCAAGGGCGAACTTTGCGATCCTGGCAGCGATGTCGAATTTGCCATCCCGGAGCCCGCGGATTTCTGCCACGCCATGGAGCGTCTCGGCGTCGGTAATGACTCGCGTGTGGTTCTTTACGACAGCTTCCTGTCTGCCTGGGCCGCGAGAGTCTGGTGGATGTTAAGGTGGATCGGCTTCGATCGGGCAGCGATTCTCGACGGGGGCTTCAGCGCCTGGACCGGGGAAGGGCGGCCGGTCTCCACCGGGCTGTCCGTACCGAAACCCGCGCAATTGACGCCGGCAATCCGCCCCGGGCTTATTGCGGACAGGGATGAAGTGATGGCTGCAATCACAGACGACAAGGTCGTGCTGATCGATACCCTGCCTGCCGTCTACTACCGTGGAGAGGAGCAGATGTATGCAAGGCCCGGCCACATCCCCGGCGCGATCAATCTTTGCGGTACTGATTATCTCGACGATTCCGGACATTACAAGCCGGCCAGCGAGGTTGCGGGCATGCTTGACCTCGATAGCAATCACCGCGTGATTACCTATTGCGGGGGCGGTATTCTTGCCTCACTCAATGCCTTCGTCATGAACAGGCTTGGTTATCAGGACGTGGCAGTCTACACAGCATCCTTGCAGGAGTGGGCCGCGGATCCCGCCAATCCGATGACCGCGGGCAGCTAGTCGCCAGCGGCGACGAGCCGGTTGTACTCATGTGGCACAGCTTTATCAGTACAGTCGAATTTTCTGAAGTTATTCCCAGCAACTATACTCAGTCGAATCATGGTCCCGGAGGATAACCTGCTGGAATAAGGAGATGGTCGAACTGAAACCCGACTCGATGCTCGCGCAGCTCCATGCGAGATACCAGAAGCTTTCGGTTGGGAAGAAGGCAATCCTGATCGTCTTCCTGATCTGGCTTGCGCAGGCCTTGCCGAAATGGACAGCCGCCATCGGCGCAGATGATGAGATGTCGGCCGATATCATGCGGATTTTCATTACGCCGCGTTCCGATTATTGAGAGCTTCTACGCTGTTAGCGTGCAGGCAGGGCTCCCTGTAACAGCCGGCCGAGAATATCGCTTCCCGTGACGATGCGTGGATGTTCATCCCACAGCAGGATGACATCCGGGTGAATAATTTTTTCCTCACCGTTCTTCTTGAAATGCAGCTTGCTGATGACTTCGCCGAGCAGTTTTTTTCTGTCGCGGATGATGACAGGCTGGTGGCAAAAGCGGCGAGGATCTACGCTCAGTCGGGTTCTTGCCATTTCGCGCAGCAGGGTGCTGAAATCCAGCACGAGGCGAGGTTGCCCGTGATCATCGGTGATGACAATCCAGCGTTTGCCTGATTTGCCGAGGCGTCTCAGCAAGGGGTCATCGATGACAGCCGATGTGTCCGGAAACAGCGGCACACTATGCTTGAAGGGGATGCTGACGATGCTCTCGGGATCCAGCGCGACGCCTTCGGCCTCGGCCGGAAGATCGTCCAGCGTGAAGAAGTTCAGTGCGCCAACCGACTCGAGCCGCTCCAGTTCCGTGTCATCAGCGTCCATGTGCTGGCGGATGGTCTCCTTCATCTCTTCTTCAGCGAGGTAGCGAACCGCCTCCTTGCCGAGCCACTTGTCCAGGATCCATGCAGAGGGGATGACCACGGGTGTCAGAAGAAGACGGTAGAAATGAATCATCGGGGCGAAGAAGGCGGCAATACGCAGTGCGCGGCGTGAAAACCAGGCCTGGGGTACGATCTCGCCAAAGATCGTGATTATGAAGGTCGAGAAAAGAAAGGCGCCTGCACCGGTCAGTACCGAGTCGGAAAGCAGTGTCAGCAATACATTGACCGAGACATTCGCCCACAGAATAGTGGCCAGTGTCCGGTTCGATTCGCGCCGCATCTCCAGCACTCTCTCCGCATAGGGATTTCCGTCTGCCACCTCGACCTCGAGGTTCAGGCGCGAGAGGCTGAAGACAGCAAGATTCAACCCTGAAAGCGTGCCTGCCTGGATGATACAAAGCAGCATGCCAAGCCATGTCAGCAGTTGCAGCGATAGGATGGAGTCGGCCATGAAGAGATCCCGGTATTCGCGTCAGTCACACATGCAATCATACATTGCAGCAGAAAAGGCAAAAGATGGTTTGCGATACCCGCGCTTTCCATCAGTCCGTCAGGCGGGTGTATAGTCACCGCGGGGGACAGTGGCTCACCCGGCAGCTGTTATCAACGGAGAAGACAATGAGTGAATCAAGTATCAAGAAGAGTGCCTTTCCCTCGGCAGGCGAGGATGCGACCACGGCCCTGAAAGTTGAGAAGACTCCGCAGACGGCCTCGGACTCCTACCGCCTGGCGTACACGGATGATGATTTCATGATGCGCGACGAGCTTCGTCCTGTCCGCTTGCAGCTTGAATTGCTGAAGCCGGAGCTTGTCCAGCAGGATCACGAAATTGAGGCGACAGTCGTGGTATTCGGCAGTTCGCGGCTCGTGGATACCGCGACTGCGGAAAGCAAGCTGCAAAACGCCAGGCACAAACTTTCCGGGGACCCTGATAATGCCCGGCTTCTGCAGCGTGTCGAAGCTGCGGAACGGCGGCTTGAAAACGCTGTTTACTACGAGGAGGCCCGCCGTCTCGGCACACTCATCACGGAGCAATCATCCGCCATCGGTACAGAACAGCTCTACGTCGTTACAGGCGGAGGTCCAGGCGTGATGGAGGCGGCCAACAGGGGAGCGTCAGACTGTGGGGGCAAGAGCATCGGCCTGAATATCGTATTGCCGATGGAGCAGTGCCCCAACCCCTGGATCACGCCTGAGCTGACATTCCAGTTCCACTACTTTGCCATCCGCAAGATGCATTTCCTGCTGCGTGCACGTGCACTTGTCGCCTTTCCCGGTGGCTTTGGCACCATGGACGAGCTTTTCGAGACCCTGACCCTGATCCAGACCGGCAAGATCAAGCCTGTTCCTGTTTTGCTGTTTGGACGTGACCACTGGGCAAGGGCAATCGATTTTGACTGGCTCGTCGAACAGGGAATGATTACCGGGGGAGATCTGGGCCTGTTTCGCTTCGTCGAGTCAGCCGAAGAGGCATGGCGGGAAATTCTTGCCTTCTACAACGGCTGAGTCATTCAGTCTGTCCTGTTCCAGGTCATGCGTGTGTGGACAGGGTTGCGTGTATCCCTGCTGATACAGGGGAATAACAGGGAGTCTTCTGTTGCTGTCATCGGGCAGCTGGTAAGCGGCAGTTTGCAGAGTTGGCATCGAACGGATACATTCAAAGTTCATTGAATATCGGGGCAGGGCGGGCCATCAGCGTATGAAAAAAGCAGTGCACCTCTTGCTCCTTGTTGCTCTTGCCTGCATGGCCCATCCTGCCGGCGCTGTCTCCGGCGAACCACCCGATTGCGAGAAACGGGCGGACATGCAGCTTCCCTGTCCCGAAGTCTATGCCGCGCATTTCATGCAGGCTGTCGAACATGACAGCCTGATTGTCATGGGGAGGCGGGTGGACAGTGCTGTCTTGCGGCCCATGCGGGTCGAGTATGTTTTTTCAATGGACCAGGGCCCTCCCTTTGTACAGGTCTACGCGATTCTCAAGCTTCCACTGGAACTCGAAGAGCTGCCCGGCTGCGAGGTCAGCGGCGTGACGGCCGTGATGACATTCGACGGCACCATCGTCGAAGTGCAGGCACATATCGACACTTTCTAGGCCGGAAGAGCTTTTCAGAACATCATGAAAAACAGCCGCTCTCTCCGGTGGGTCCTGGCCCT
>JASFFK010000042.1:0-11675 GCA_050124335.1 Chromatiales bacterium
AGTTGCCAGGCACTCTTCACCGTGATGGTGGGGTCGAAGCCGATGACATTCATGCCGAGGCTCAGGGCGGCATTGGCGATGCGAACACCGATCGCGCCGAGGCCCACAACACCGAGCGTCCTGTTGGGCAGTTCGAAACCGGCAAAATGTTTCTTGCCGGCCTCGACATCCTTGTGGATCCGCGCGTCCTCGCCCTCAAGAGCACGTGCGAAGTCCCATGCCTGTCCGATGTTGCGAGCAGCCATGAGCATGCCGGCAAGCACGAGCTCCTTGACAGCATTGGCATTGGCGCCGGGTGCATTGAAGACAGGTACGCCGAGTTTCGTCATCCGGTCGACCGGGATGTTATTGACACCTGCGCCCGCACGCCCGATCGCCTTGACGGTCTCCGGAAGGTCCATGTCATGCATCTTTGCCGAGCGCACGAGGATGGCGTCCGGATGTGAACACTCTGACGAAACCTCATAATCGGCACGCGGAAGCCGGTCGAGCCCGGCGACAGAAATATTGTTAAGGGTAAGGATCTTGTACATGGAAATCTGCTGTATGGAATAGTCTCTGCGGTCATCCGCCCTGGGGGCGAGCCGGTACTCTTCTGTTGTCTCAGTGATTGCGAGAGGCAAACGCCTCCATGAAATCGACGAGTGCCTTGACCCCTTCCTCGGGCATGGCATTGTAAATGCTTGCGCGCATGCCACCAACGGAACGGTGTCCCTTGAGTGTCGTCAAGCCGGCTTGCGTAGCTTCAGCGAGAAAAGCAGCATCCAGCTCGGGTTTGATGAGCGTGAAGGGCACGTTCATCCAGGAGCGGTTGCGCGGCTCAACGGGATTCTCATAGAAAACCGAATTATCGATCGTATCGTAGAGCAGCTTTGCCTTGCGCTGGTTGATTTCCGCCATTGCCTCGAGACCGCCGAGTTCCTTCAGCCATTCGAACACAAGCCCGGCGAGATACCAGCCAAATGTCGGCGGTGTGTTGTACATGGAACCATTCTCTGCATGCGTCGCGTAACGGAACATGCTGGGCACGCTTTCGGGAAGATCCTGGCTGATCAGATCATCACGAATGATGACAAGCGTCAGTCCGGCAGGTCCGATGTTCTTTTGCGCACCGGCGTAAATGACGCCGAACTTCTCCACATCGATCGGACGGGACAGGATAGTCGATGACATGTCGGCAACCAGCGGGAGATCGCCGGTCTCCGGGATATAGTCAAATTCGACACCACCGATTGTCTCGTTCGGCGTGTAGTGAACGTAGGCTGCATCGGGTGAAACCCTGAGCTCTCCGGCTTCAGGCGCGGAGGAGAAATTGTTGTCTTCCGTCGATGCGATGACATTCACATCGCAGAAGCGGTTTGCCTCGGCAATCGCCTTCTTCGACCATGCCCCGGTGTTGATATAGTCAGCTGACGTCCTGTCGCCCAGCAGGTTCATCGGGACCATTGCGAACTGGGAGGACGCCCCGCCCTGCAGGAAGAGCACCTTGTAGTTGGCAGGAATCTGCATGAGCTCACGCAGGTCAGCTTCCGCCCTTGCGGCAATGGACATGAAATCCTTGCCGCGATGGCTCATTTCCATGACTGACATGCCTGATCCCTGCCAGTCCAGGAGTTCGCTCTGCGCTTTTTCGAGTACGGCCTCGGGCAATGCAGCGGGACCCGCACTGAAATTGAAAACTCGTGACATTGATTAACTACTCCTCGGAAGTATCGTTCTGATTCTGTTCGCCCTCGCCGGCTTCGCCGGAAGCGTCATCGAGCTCACTTTCGAGCATTTCGATGCGCTCGATGCCAATCAGGCGTTCATCATTCGAGAGACTGATGAGCTTGACGCCCATGGCACTGCGGCCGGAGACAGAGACATCCGCAACGCGCGTGCGCACCAGGGTGCCGCCGTTGGTAATGAGCATGATTTCATCATCCTCGTCAACGATCACAGCGCCAACCTGGTCGCCGTTGCGCTCGTTGGTGCTGATGGAAATAACACCCATGCCGCCACGTCCCCTGACGGGGTAATCGTCGACTGGCGTGCACTTGCCAAACCCGTTCTCGGTGGCGGTCAGCACCCGGGCATCTTCTCTCGCGATCATCAGCGAGATGACATGCTGCCCCTCGGCGAGCTTGATGCCACGTACTCCTGCAGCGGTACGGCCCATCGCACGCACCTGGGATTCCTGGAAGCGGATAGCCTTTCCGGCAGAGGTGAAGAGCATCACGTCCTGCTGACCATCCGTGATATCGACACCAATGAGATGATCGTCCTCCCTGAGACCCAGCGCGATGATGCCGCTCTTGAGCGGACGTGAAAAAGCCTGCAGGGGTGTCTTCTTCACAGTACCCGAGCTGGTTGCCATGAAGACGAACTTGTCTTCCGGATAGTCGCGTACCGGCAGGACCGCATTGATGCGCTCTCCCTCTTCCAGCGGCAACAGGTTGTTCATGGGTCTGCCACGCGCATTCCGCCCGGCCTGGGGTAGCTGGTAGACCTTGAGCCAGTAGACACGCCCGCGGCTGGAAAAGCAGAGGATTGTGTCATGTGTATTGGCAACGAAGAGCTTGTCGACGAAATCCTCGTCCTTGATCCTCGTGGCCGCCTTTCCTTTTCCGCCGCGTTTCTGGGCCTGGTAGGCGTCGAGTGGCTGGGACTTGGCATAACCCTGGTGGGAAAAGGTCACCACCATGTCCTCTTCGGGGATCAGATCCTCGCTTGTGAGGTCGAGCTGGCTTGCAATGATCTCTGTACGGCGCTCGTCGCCGAATTGCTCCCTGATCTCCTCGAGTTCCTCGCGGATGACCTGCATCAGGCGCTCCGAGCTGGAGAGAATATCCAGCAAGTCGGCAATCGTTTTCAGGATCTCTTCGTATTCCCTGATGATCTTGTCCTGCTCGAGACCAGTCAGTTTCTGCAGCCGCAGGTCGAGTATCGCCTGTGCCTGCTTCTCCGTCAGGTGATAGCCATCCTCATGCAGCCCGAAGTCCTCTGGCAGATCTTCCGGCTTGGTTGCCTCTGCACCTGCGCGCTGGAGCATCGCCTCGACAGTTCCCGACTTCCAGACGCGTTCCACGAGCTTTACCCGTGCCTCGGCCGGGCTCGGTGCCTTCTTGATAAGCTCGATCACCTCGTCAATGTTCGCGAGGGCTACGGCCAGGCCTTCCAGGATGTGCGCTCTGTCGCGTGCCTTGCGCAGATCAAAAAGTGTTCTGCGGGTAACAACCTCGCGACGATGACGGAGAAAGAGTTCGAGTGCCTGGCGCAGATTCAGTGTGCGCGGCTGCCCGTCGACGAGAGCAACCATATTGATGCCGAAGACATTTTGCATCTGGGTGTGCTGGAACAGGTTGTTCAGCACGACCTCGGAGACCTCGCCACGGCGCAGCTCGATAACCATGCGCATGCCGTCCTTGTCGGATTCGTCGCGCAGGCCGGTAATGCCCTCGATCTTCTTGTCCTTGACGAGTTCCGCGATTTTTTCGAGCAACCTCGCCTTGTTGACCTGGTATGGCAGCTCGGTGACGATGATGCGCTCGCGGCCCTTCTCATCCGTCTCGACCCCGGTGCGAGCGCGCACGTAGATACGCCCTCTGCCGGTTTTGTAGGCCTGGTGGATACCGGCTGCACCATTGATGATTCCCGCTGTCGGGAAATCCGGTCCCGGCAAGTGCTCGATGAGTTCCCTGAGGTCTATGTCAGGGTTGTCGATCATCGCGATGCAGGCATTGATCGTTTCCGTGAGGTTATGGGGCGGGATGTTGGTTGCCATGCCAACCGCGATACCGGCAGAGCCGTTGACCAGCAGATTGGGAATGCGCGCCGGCAGCACGGATGGTTCGTTTTCAGAACCATCATAGTTGGGAATGAAATCGACCGTCTCCCTGTCGATGTCCTCCAGCATGGCGTGAGCAATCTTCGCCATGCGAATCTCGGTGTAACGCATCGCAGCTGGCGAGTCGCCATCGACAGAACCGAAGTTTCCCTGGCCGTCGACGAGCATGTAGCGCATCGAGAAGGGCTGTGCCATCCGGACAATGGTGTCGTAGACAGCCGTATCGCCATGAGGATGGTACTTACCAATGACATCACCAACGATGCGCGCCGATTTCTTGTACGGCTTGTTCCAGTCGTTTCCGAGTTCGTTCATGGCGAAGAGAACACGCCTGTGGACCGGTTTCAGCCCGTCCCGCACGTCTGGAAGCGCGCGTCCGACAATCACGCTCATGGCATAGTCCAGGTAGGACTGCTGCATCTCGTCTTCGAGATTGATCGGGAGGATTTCCTTGGCGAATTGTGTCATAAGCGGGGATCGGAAAATGCAGTTGGCTGCACTTTTTCGACTGTTTTATTTATGTAATTTCAAGCTGCGAATACTACCATATTTCCCACTACCGAGACATGGAAACAGGCACAAAAAAACCCGGCGCAAGGAGCCGGGTTTCGGATAACGGGAAGCGTTGGAAATCAGGCTTTTCGCAACTTCACCAGGTGCGGTATTTGCCTGTATCGAGATGCACGAAACCGGCGCGTCCATAGTAGCCGATGCCACCCTCCTTCAAGGCCAGCGCAGCCCTGTAGACATCGCGGGTGCTGAATCCCGGAACACGGATATCCACCGCCTGTCCGACCGTGTGAAAACTGTTCCTGGCGACGCCGCGCTTGTAGCGGCGCATGTCGCTGTTCGTCGTCGGCGAGCGATAGGCAGAGATCACCTCGACGGGCTTGGCACTGCTGCCGAGCGTCCGCTGCTGGATACTGTGGAGAATATCGATGAGCTTTGGATCCATCGAACAGACCTCATTCGCGCGATGGTCACGCAAAACCAGGTCAATACGGGCCAGTGCTTCGGGTTCATACTTGCCGTCGACCCAGTAATCGATCTTGATCTTTTCCTCGGTATGGAGGTTGTGAAGGGAGATGGTTCGTGAGCCTGTGAGTTTTTGTGTCTTTGCCAGAGCGGCTGGAGAAGCAAGGAAAGTGGCGATGGTTCCCGCTGTTTTCAGAAAATGCCTGCGGCTTTTACCAGATGGTGGAATATCCAGTAATTTCATATACCTCCCCCTGTCTTTTTAGAAAGACTATCTAGAATTCGCGATAGCCTAGCAAAATGTCAATATTATCTCAACAAAGAAAAATCCGGCCAGGCGGACAACAAAAAACCCGGCATTCGCCGGGTTGTGAAAAGGTTTCAGGATGCCGCTCTAGACACGTCGTTTGGAGACATCCATGAGAACAAGATCGCGATCCCTGTTATAGAGATCGTCATAGAAGTGTGGCACACCGTTATCAGCCCAGGCCGTCATGTAGACAAGGTAAACAGGGAACTCGGTCTTGAGATCGATGTGGCGGTTCTTGCTTGAGTTCCTGATCATCTCGTCAATCTCATCAGGCGACCCGCCCAGAAGTTTCGAGGCCAGTTCCATCGGTTTTTCAATCCGGATACAGCCGTGACTGTATGCGCGCACATCTTTCTTGAAGAGATGGCGTGTCTGGGTGTCATGGAGGTAGATGCCATGGCGATTCGGAAACATGAACTTTACACTTCCCAGAACCCCGTCAGCGCCACTTGACTGGACGATACGATAAGGCAGAGGGTTATGACCGCCGTATTGTGACCATTCAATGGTTGAGGGATCGACGGCATTTCCGGACTGGTCGAAAACCGTATAGCCACCACGATCGAGATAATCGGGATCATCGATCACCTCTTTGGTGATTTCCTTGGAGGCGATGCTGCTCGGCACGTTCCAGTTGGGATTCAGTACCAGGTATTGCATTGAATCGGTAAAACTCGGTGTCTGCTGATCGACCCGGGTCTTGCCGACAATGGTGCGCATGGTCAGGACCTCGGCGCCATTCTGTGTAAACCAGAGTCGGAAAGCAGGAACATTCACAACGATGTTGGTGCTGCCGAGGTCACGCGGGATCCAGCGGAAGCGTTCCATTGAAGCCATGATCTGGCGTACGCGATTCTGCACGGGGACCGACAGCGCCAGGCGTGTCTTGGGACCCACAACACCATCTGCATTCAGCGCATGCCTCTCCTGGAAGCGTTCCAGGGCAGCCTGCAGGTCCTGGTCGAAATACTCCGGATCGGAAACATAGTAGCTGTCTGCACCATCGGTCACAGCCAGGCGCGCACGCAGCAGTGCAACATGAGGGTGTCGCATACCCGGCTTGAGTGCTGTGCCAGTCGAGGGAAATGCGGGCCAGCCACCGTTATTTGCGAGTTCTGCATGGTTTCGAAGCTGTCGACGAAGATCCCGATAGACGGCGTGGGGCGGAGCCAGGGATCTCAGATACTCCCCGACCCTGCGCTCACTGATCGCGTTGTTGAGCTGCGTGATGATGTCGCCACGAACCTCATAGTTGATCATCCAGTGCGGGTCCACTGCCGAGGGCGCATACTGCCCGTCGCGAATGTGCGCAGCGTAACGCAGCACGTTGTCTGTCAGCAGAAGTTCTAGCAAGGTTTCATCACCGTCGATGTAGGCTTGCCTGATTGCATCGACATGGTATTCGCCCGGGTTGAGCCCTTCGAGAGCTGCCTGCTCGAGGACTTCAACAGCCTGCCATGCGTTTTCCTGGAGACGATTACCGCCGGTCCATGCCCTGGAGAAGGAGCGCTGCTTGTAAAAACTGCTGATCGTGCTCTTTTTAGAGGCAGCGTTGTAACTCTGCAGACCGGATTCAAGAGATCGCCCCTGCATGGGAGCGTTCAGCAGTGGCGAGACAGCAGGAAAGAGCGGCTGTTCCAGGGGAGGAAAACTGTAACTCGGGAAGTTTCCGGGTGACCGGTTGCTGTAGTTCGCGAGATTCTGATCGGGTTCGACAGTCTGAACGACAGGCTGTTCGATGCTCGCTGTCGTTATAGGCTGCGGACCGGGCTTGGCCGGCGCTGACGTGAATCCACCAAGGAGATCACTGTAATCCTCGGCGACAGCCTGCACCGGGAGCAGCAATGCCGCACACAACAGGACACCTGCACCAACAGCCAGCGGCGTGGCAGAGTGAGACGCAGGGATAAGCCGCAAAACCATCGTAACTCCGGTTTTCCTGATTATTCAATAAATATCTTATAATTATAAACGCATCATTCTTTAAAAAACAGTGACATATTTACTGTTTTTTATACCTGTTCCTGATCGGGGTGCGTGGCGAACTGGCCCGCGCGGTATGCCGCATAGATGATCCAGAACGCAGCGAATGCAACGAGCGTAGACACCAGGAAACTGGCAAATGCCCCGAAAAATTCCCACAAGTAGCCGCTGCTGAGGCTGCCGAGCGTACCGCCCAGCCCGAAGCTCACGCTGCTGTAGAGGGCCTGCCCCCTGCCCAGCAGCCTGCGTGGAAAGCGATGATGAACAGAGTGAATCGCAGCGGCATGAAAAATACCGAATGTTGCTGCATGCAGCAGCTGTGCAAACAGGAGCACCGGGAGATAATCACTGAAACTTCCGATCAGTAGCCAGCGCAATGCCGCGAGCAACAGGCTCAGCATCAGCAACCTGATCGCGCCGAATCGTACGAGTGCGGCATGCATGAAAAATATGTAGACCACAACCTCGGCGACAACTCCGAGCGCCCAGAGCTCGCCGATCAGGCTCTTGCTGTACCCCTGTGACTCGAGATAGATCGAGTAGAAGGTGTAGTAACTGCCGTGACTCATCTGCATCAACAGGCAGGCCGTGAAAAAAGCCAGTATGCCGGGCTGAAGCAGGAAGCTGCCGATCGTCATCAGGGAGTCGCCGGGGCCTGATACACCTTCCTCCTCATTTTCAGGAATCAGCAGAGTCGCGGCCCAGATACCCAGATAGAGAAGTGCGAGCACAGGCAGGATGCTTGACGGCCCGTGACTGTCAACCACGTAGCCAAGCCCGGTGACCGCAACGACAAAACCGACAGAGCCCCAGACACGGATCCTGCTGTACTTCGGCGTCTCGTCCCTGAGGTAGTGAAAAGTCACAACCTCGACCTGTGGCAAGACGGCATTCCAGAAAAAGCTGAACAGTGACATCGCCAGTGCCAGCCCACCGTAATCTGTCAGCCAGAAAACAAGCAGGAACGTGAGGAATGCCAGTAGCGAGCCGGTACGCACAATTGCCATGCGCTTGCCGATATGATCGCCGAGCCAGCCCCAGATGTAGGGAGCGACGATCTTGGTCGCCGTCGGGATCGCCATGAGCTGCCCGATTTGAATGGAGTTGAAGCCGAGCGAACTCAGGTAGAGTGTCCAGAACGGGATGAGCGCGCCAAGTGCGGCGAAATAGAAGAGATAGAAAGAGGACAGCCGCCAATATGGCATCCGGCTGCCCTACTCCTTGACGGACGCCGGGATAACGGGAGTCGGTGGCGTCACATCGCCGTTCTGGCCACGCTGGCGCAGCAGGTGATCCAGCAGCACGATGGCGAGCATTGCCTCGCAGATCGGTGTTGCACGTATTCCGACACAGGGATCGTGTCGCCCCTTGGTGATGACATCCACAGACTCACCGGCGACATTGACGGTGTCCCCGCCGAGACGAATGCTCGAGGTCGGCTTGAAGGCGACACGCGCCACGACATCCTGCCCGGAGGAGATACCGCCGAGAATTCCGCCCGCATTATTGGTGCGGAATCCTTCAGGCGTCATCTCGTCCCGATGCTCCGTGCCCTTCTGCGTGACGCAGGAAAAGCCCGCACCGATCTCCACGCCCTTTGCAGCGTTGATGCTCATGAGCGCATGCGCGATGTCAGCATCGAGACGGTCAAAGATCGGCTCGCCGAGACCCGGGGGCACGCCGGTCGCAACCACGGTGATCTCGGCCCCGATGGAGTTGCCTTCCTTGCGCAGGTCATCCATATATTGCTCGAGTTCGGCAACCTTGCCGGCATCGGGAAAGAAAAAGGGATTTTGCTCGACCTCGCTCCAGTCATGCCTGTCCGGTCGAATTGGACCCAGCGCTGACAGGTAGCCATGCACCTCGATCCCCATGCGGTCTCTCAGGTACTTTTTTGCCACGGCGCCGGCAGCAACGCGCATGGCCGTTTCACGTGCAGATGAACGACCGCCACCGCGATAATCCCGGACACCGTATTTCTGCAGATAGGTGTAATCTGCATGTCCCGGGCGGAAACGGTCTGAAATGTCAGAATAGTCTTTCGAGCGCTGATCCTGGTTATAAATGATCAGACCAATTGGCGTACCGGTTGTCTTGCCCTCGAAGACCCCGGACAGGATCTGGACTTCGTCCGGTTCGCGCCGTTGTGTTGTGTGACGTGTCTTGCCGGGACGGCGACGTTCCAGGTCATGCTGGATATCGGCCTCGCTGAGCTCGACACCGGGAGGACAGCCGTCAATGATGCAGCCGATCGCGATGCCGTGGCTTTCACCAAATGAGGTGACCGTGAAGAGTTTACCGATGGTATTACCGGACATAGTGATTCCTGGTTGTTTCAGCCGCTGTTACATCCAGCGTGTTAGTTGTTACAATGCGCAGCCTGCCCTCGTAGCTCAGCAGGATAGAGCAATCGCCTCCTAAGCGATAGGTCACAGGTTCGACTCCTGTCGAGGGCACCATTTCCATCTCTGCAGGTCTGTTTTTTCTGACCGCGCATCACCACGCATATCACCTAATCGGCATGCGTCGGCGCGCGTACTTTATCTTAAAAACGGCGGTGACATCCATGGATGGATGGATGCAGTGGTGACACGAATGACACAGACCTGCAGGGTAAGGAGCCAATCAGGCTCCGACCCCTGTTCCACCATCACTGGTTACCGTCATTAAGAAGCTGACTGCGATTCCGCTCGATCACGCAAAAGAAACCGCAATGGCGAGTTTCCGGCTCACTCTGTTGTGAGCTCACGCTCTTCCGGGCTCATTGTCCAGCATCTGTTGTGACCTGCCATGGTCTGCACCTTCGGGCTGGTGTAACGTCCACCCTGAGAGTAGAAACACGAACTCCTTGAGATTGATTCTCATTTGGGTGCTTTATAAACCGATATGGTCATAAACCTGTTCATTTTCGCAATACAAATTGTCTATGCCCGGGTAAATAACCTGATTGGCAGTCCTTCGCGGTCCCATTTATACTTCCCGGCCGGTAAACCCTGTCTACTGACTTCCATTGCCCGTTTAAGGAGCCGCATATATGTTCACCACTAATCCATTCTCTACACTCTCGGAGATGATGATTACCCCTGAGATCATGCAGGGATATGTCATCGTCATGGTCCTGCTGGTTATCGCCGGTACCATCCTTGACATGAGGCACAAGAAAAGTGCCGAGTACTTCTTCCAGAATGCGAAGAAAGCCCAGAAAGACGCCAAGCGCACCCTGAGCGGCGGCGAAAAAGCATCCCTTGCTATCCAGACAGTTGCTGGCGAAGTCCTGACCTCTTCCGAGTTCAAGAGCACCAAGCGCCGCATCTCGCATCTTTTTACTATGTACGGATTCATCCTGTTCGTTGTCAGCACCGCTGTCCTGATCTTCGGTTACGCAACGTCACCCGAAGCCGGCATCTGGCCCCTGCTCTGGCACCTGGGCGCGCTGGCACTCTGCTTCGGCGGTTACTGGTTCTGGTTCGATATCCGTGTCGACGTCGCCTCCGAAGGCGTGAAGTGGTACAACTTCAACGGCCGCGGCGACCTCTTCATCCTTGGCCTGCTGTTCACAGCTACCTTCGCCCTGCTCTGGTCGTTCACCATGGGTGCCGGAGTTGTTAACACGATCCTGTTCGCGCTCTTCATCATCTCCAGCGTCGTTCTCTTCGGCTCTGTCTACTGGTCCAAGTTCGCGCACATGTTCTTCAAGCCTGCAGCGGCCTACCAGAAGAAAACCATCAAGGCAGACGGCTCCAGGGAGAAACTGCCCGATGAATACGATCTGACAGATCCTTCTGTTCAGAAGCGCTTTCCGGATATCCCAGAGTACATGGGAACCAATCCGCCAAACATGGGCCTCGGTATCAGCCGCGAAGCCCCACGTCACTACTAATTAACTTTCAAAAGTAAGGAGTATTCACAATGCCAACTTTTGTATATATGACCCGTTGTGACGGTTGTGGTCATTGCGTCGATATCTGCCCGTCAGACATCATGCACATCGACACTGTCACCCGTCGCGCCTATAACATCGAACCGAACATGTGCTGGGAGTGCTACTCCTGCGTCAAGGCCTGCCCTCACCAGGCAATCGACGTACGCGGCTATGCAGACTTCGCACCGCTCGGCCACTCTGTCCGCGTCAAGCGCGACGAAGAGAAAGGTGTCATCGCCTGGCGCATCAAGTTCCGCAATGGCGAAAAAGACATGGAACTGCTGGCGCCGATCACGACCAAGCCCTGGGGCAAGCACATTCCCCAGCTGGCGGACGTCCCGGCACCCACCCAGGAGCAGCGCGACAGCCAGCTCCTGTTCAACGAGCCCAAATATATCCGTATGGACGATGGTGACATCCACACCCTCAAGTCCAATGGTCTTAAGATGATTGAAGGCGTGGAGGGTTACTAATCATGGCGTATAAAACTATCGTAGAAGACAATATCGACATCCTGGTTGCAGGTGCCGGTCTCGGTGGCACAGGTGCCGCCTGGGAAGCACGCTACTGGGGTCAGGACAAGAAGATCGTCATCGCCGAGAAGGCGAACATCGACCGTTCCGGTGCTGTTGCACAGGGTCTGTACGCGATCAACTGCT
>JASFFK010000043.1:0-11642 GCA_050124335.1 Chromatiales bacterium
TTACTCCGGCGCCGTGTCGCAGGCCGTGTTCCGGTCGAAGGCTTATTTCACTTCGATGCGGCGGGGCTTTTCGGGCTCGGACTTGGGGATGACGACCTCGAGAACGCCGTCTTTACTCGATGCCGAAATGTTTTCGCCATCGACACCATCAGGCAGCGAGAAACGGCGCATGAAGACACCATGCGAGCGCTCGACACGCTTGTAGCCTTCCTTGCTTTCGGTGGACTCGTGTTTGCGCTCTCCCTTGATGGTCAGCACTCCCTTGTCCATTGAGACCTCGATATCATCTGCCTTGACGCCGGGGATATCGGCATGCAGCAGGTAGCGATCGCCCTCTTCCTTGATATCGACGGCCGGTGTCCAGTCGCTGCCTTCGATGCGGCTGGTATCGTCCGCACGACGGTTCGGGTCAAACATGTTGTCCAGTTCCTTGTGCCACTGGTCGAGCAGGCTCCACGGGTCTCTACGTACGATCATGTTCATATCAGTCTCCTCCGTTGCATATAAAGGATTCGATGTTCTTGGGTTGTTCCTCAAATGGGGTTTTGTCGATCCTCTTCAAGAGGAGTATGAAAAATAATTTCTCAATTGCATCAACCTGATGCTGCTTTTCTCCCGTGGCTTGATTTGCCTCAAGCCTGTCCGATGAAACCCGGGTCCGGAAACACTTTGTAACAGTTGAGGTTTTCCGGGGAAATATTTCAGCAACAGCTCTTGCCTAAGGTTTCCAGTATGGAACGAAATCGCCTTGCGTAACGACAGATTAACCAGAGGTCGCCATGCAAGCGCAAACAATTACCTTGCCAGGAGAAGTTGGAAATGATGATCAAAAAAGCCCTGATTGGCCTCTCGCTAGTCACCATCTCTATGAGTGCGTCAGTCCATGCCGATGACAGCGATGAAATACTCTTGCCGCTGGATTACGAGGAGGAGCAATCGCTGCTCTTCATGCGAGAGGAGGAGAAGCTCGCACGTGATGTCTACCTGACATTCTATGAAGAGTGGGGAAAGCCGGTGTTTGCAAACATTGCAGAATCCGAACAGACGCATACTGATGCCGTTGCGGAGAAGATCGAGCAATATGGCCTTCCGGATCCGGTCGTCGATGACACCGTCGGTATCTTCGTTAACAGTTTCCTCCTCGAGAAATATTATGAACTGGTTGCCAAGGGGCAACTCTCGGAGCTGGATGCCCTCATGGTCGGCGCTTTCATCGAGGAACTCGACATTATTGACCTGCAGGAGTCGATCGAAAAGACAGATGAGGCAGATATCGAGGAACTCTACTCCAACCTGATGCGCGGTTCCCGCAATCACCTGCGTGCCTTTGTGGAACTCATCGAGGAGGCCACGGGCGAGAACTACGAGGCCCAGCTGCTCGACCAGGATGAAGTCGACGCAATCACCGATTCGCCATTTGAAACCGGTCTTGACTGACGGTTTCAGATTTCGCTTGATCAAACTATCCGCTGCGGGTAGTTTGACCCCCTGGAAGCCGGCTGGATGATCGCTGTTATCCATACAGAGGAAAGTCCGGGCTCCGCAGAGCAGGACGCCAGGTAACACCTGGGCGAAGTGATTCGACGGAAAGTGCAACAGAAAGTATACCGCCCAAGCCCTCAGGGGCCGGCAAGGGTGAAATGGTGCGGTAAGAGCGCACCGCGTTGCTGGTAACAGCAACGGCTTGGAAAACCCCGTCCGGAGCAAGATCAAATAGGGGAGCATGTGCCTTGCACGGCCTGTGGCTCGCAGGTGCTCCCGGGTAGATCGCACGAGGTATGCGGTGACGCATATCCCAGATGAATGATTATCCTCGACAGAACCCGGCTTACAGGCCGGCTTCCATCCATTTATCGATGAGCGGTGGGACAGGCTCCCATCGCTGATCTCCCTTCCCCCGGCGCCCGGCGCCTTTTTTCACTCTTCATAAGTTACTTTAAGTACATCGCCCACTGCATTGTTTTGGATAGCAACGATGCGTGGTTCTAAGTTATTGTTCTACATAAGTTTTTTCCATTTAACTGCTTGACCAGCCTCAGGAATGGACCTATTATTCCCATGAAGTGGGGGGAAATGGGGAAAAGTAGCGAATATGTTCATATTTGCTGCATAAACAATAAAGGTCAACTGAGTCATCCATGTACTTCGGAACCAATCTTGTCAAACTTGACGCCAAGGGGCGCGCGGCCATTCCTGCGCGGCACCGTGAGCGTCTGCATGTGACAAGCGGTTCCCGTGTTGCAGTTACTGTTCACCCGCTTGGCGAGTCCTGCCTGTGGATGTTTCCACAGCATGAATGGGAAAGGGTAGCGGAAACGGTGGCAAACCTCCCCCCGCTCAATCCACAAAATGCCATGCTGCAACACGTTTTGTTTTCAAACCTTTACGAACTCGAACTGGACGGACAGGGCAGGATTCTGCTGCCCCAGCTGCTGCGTGAGCATGCGGACCTGGCGAACGGTGAACAGATTGCAATCGTCGGGATGGGCAAGCGCTTCGAAATCTGGTCTGAGGCAGCGATGCAGGCGCAGAACAGGGCTTGTGCGAAGGCGGCAAGTGAGCCGGGCTCCGAGCTCTCCGCCGACCTGATGAACCTGATGCTGTGACGTGGGGGAGCCGGTTTTCCACCATGCACCGGTGCTTCTTGACGAATCGCTGGATGCACTGGCAATTCGCGAGGATGGTATCTATATCGACTGCACTTTCGGACGAGGTGGTCACAGTGCGGCGATCCTCGCAAAGCTCGGCGACAAAGGGCGTCTGATCGCGCTTGATCGCGATAACGACGCTGTTGCCAGTGCATCGAAGCGCCTCGGGGGCGATCCGCGCTTTGTGATCGAACATGCCAGTTTCGACAGGCTGGCGGACATTGCAACAAGGCACGGGGTTGCGGGCAAGGTGGATGGAGTACTGCTGGATCTTGGTGTTTCCTCGCCACAGCTCGATGATGCGCGGCGCGGATTCAGTTTTATGAATGATGGCCCGCTGGATATGCGGATGGATACTGGCAGCGGCATGAGTGCTGCCGAATGGCTTGGTAATGCTTCGGAGAGAGAGATTCGCGATGTGTTGCGTACTTATGGGGAGGAACGATTTGCCGGCCGCATTGCCCATGCGATCGTCACGGCTCGCCAGGAGGCGCCGCTCATGACGACTCTGCAACTGGCAAGGCTCGTCGAAAAGGCTGTTCCCCGTCGTGAAAAAGGCAAACATCCGGCGACACGCACCTTTCAGGCAATCCGCATTCGCATCAACCATGAGCTCGAGCAACTTGAAAGCGTGCTGGGGCAGGTGATTGACGTACTGGCACAGGGCGGGCGCCTGGTCGTTATCAGCTTTCACTCGCTTGAGGACCGTATCGTCAAGCGGTTCCTGAGGAAGTATTCCACACCTCCAAAGCTTCCGAGGGGGGTTCCGGTGATGGCGCAGGAGGAGGTGACCCTCCTCAGGCTGGTTGGCAAGTCCATCGTGCCTTCAGCGAAAGAGCTCGCATCCAATCCGCGGGCACGCAGCTCACGTCTGCGGGTTGCGGAGAGGGTTTGATGTCACGGGGGCAATTTGCGTTTCTGTTGATCCTCGCTTTCGCCACCGGCTGGACAGGGCTCGAGGTTGTGCAGTCACAACATATCAGCCGGCAATTGTTCGCCGAGCGCGAAAGACTGCGTGTCGAGGCAGATGAACTGACTGTCACCTGGGGGCAGTTGCAGGTTGAACTTGCGACATTTGCCGATTACGGGCGGGTCGAGAAGCTGGCGCGTGAAAAACTGGGCATGCGTGCCCCTGGCATGGATGAGATGCAGGTGATCAGGTAACAGCATGAGTGCACGGAAAAAACGACAGCGCAAAGCCATGCAGGCGCAGAAAACGAGGCAGGTCAAACCCGCCTACAGTCTGCGGCGTCACGTCATCACGGGGCTGATGTTCTTCACGGCGTCTGCACTGGTTGCCGGCGCCTGGTACCAGCAGGTGTACCGGACTGATTTTCTGACACAAATGGGAGACCAGAAGCACATTGGATATGTCGATATACCTGCGCGGCGCGGGCGTATCTTCGATCGTAACGGCGAGGTGCTGGCAGTCAGTACACCCGTGGATTCCATCTGGGCCAACCCGTCGCGCCTCAAGGATGACAACGAGGCGATCCGCTCGATTGCCGTGATCCTCAAGCTGGATCAGGAGGAGCTCTTCGACAGAATTGCGCGCAACAGCAAGCGAAAATTTCTCTATCTCGACCGCTGGCTCGAGCCACAAACGGCGCGCGCAATCGTTGAGGAAATCGAGGCCCGCGGTATCAAGGGCGTTGGCGTGATGCGCGAATACCGGCGTTTTTATCCTGCCGGCGAGTTTTTTGCCCATGTCATCGGTTTTGCCGGGGGTGACGACAAGGGGCAGGAAGGGCTCGAGCTGCAATACGAGGATACGCTCGGCGCAATGAACGGGCGCAAGCTCGTGCTGCGCGACGCCAAGCGCCATCTTCTGGAGGATGTCGAGAGCATCAAGCAGCCCCGCGCCGGCAAGGACCTGTCTCTGAGTCTCGACCGGCGCCTGCAGTTTTATGCCTACAGGGCGCTCAAGAAGGCCGTCAGGCAACACAATGCAAAGGCCGCGACTCTCGTAACCATCGATGTTCAGACCGGTGAGGTGCTGGCGATGGTGAGTCATCCTTCCTATAACCCCAATAGCAGCCGCAGCAACAAGGGTGGCCGCCTTCGCAATCGCGCCATCGTGGATACCTTTGAGCCTGGCTCGACCATGAAGCCGGTCACAGTCGCGACCGCCATGGAACTCGGCTACATCACCGAGAAGACGACAATTGACCTCAGCCAGGGATTTATCAAGGTCGGCAGAAGGACGGTGAAAGATCCGAAAAAATATGGCGTCATCGACCCGGCCGCTGTGCTGCTGAAATCCAGCAATGCCGGTTCCGCAACCATCGCGTTGAAGATGCCGCGGGAAGAGTATTGGCAGATGCTGGGCAAATTCGGGTTCGGGCACGAGGTCGGCGTGGATTTTCCGGCCGAGGCACGTGGACGCCTCAATCACTATTCGAAATGGGCAAATATCGATCATGCCAACCTTGCCTTCGGCTATGGCATTTCGGTTTCCGCACTGCAGCTGGCGCAGGCCTACAGCATCATCGCAGCGGATGGCGTCAGGCGCCCGGTCTCCCTGCTCAAGGTCAGCGATCCCGTCGAGGGTGAGCGCATACTTTCCAAAGAGACGGCTATCAAGCTTCGCCGCATGATGGAAGGCGTCACTACCTCCGAGGGCACTGCCCCCAAGGCGGCCGTCAGTGGCTACCGTGTGGCCGGCAAGACAGGCACAGTCAAGAAGCTGGGCAAACATGGCTATGAGGACAAGAAATACCGCTCGATCTTTGCCGGCATGGCGCCGGCATCGAACCCGCGGCTGGTGACCGTCGTCGTCTTTGACGAGCCGCGTGGCAAGGAGTATTACGGCGGCCTCGTGGCAGGTCCGGTCTTCTCGGAGGTAATGGAACATGCCCTGCGACTGCTCAATGTCAAACCCGACAGCAAGGAAGCGGTAGAAGGTCTGCAGATTGCTGCAGTGGCAGGTGCGGGATGATGCCGGCGCTCAGTCACAGCAGGCACCGGATGCTGCATCGCCTTCTCGACGGGATCGTCGATCAGGCGCCTGCCATACCGGTTAATGACATGACACTCGACAGCCGCCGGGTGACCCCGGGAGCGCTGTTCGTCGCACTTTCCGGAACGCGGGTCCACGGTCTGCAGTATGTCGACCAGGCGATCGCGAATGGCTGTTGCGCGGTTCTTGCCGAGCCGGATGCGAACTGGAGCAGGGAACACATCGATGCGCTCGGGCTTGCCGTTCCGGTCATGGTCGTCGATGACTTGCGGTTTCGTATCGGCATGATTGCCTCGCGTTTCTGTGGCGAACCGTCCGAAAAACTCAAGATCATCGGCTACACGGGAACCAACGGAAAAAGCAGCTGTGTCTGGCTGACCGCGGGCGTGCTGGAAAATTGCGTCATGATCGGCACGATGGGGAACGGGCGCCCCGGACGTCTTCAGAAAGCGACACACACAACACCCGACGCTATCACGCTGCAGAAGATGCTGGCTTCATATCGCAAGGATGGTATGTCAGCTGTCGCCATGGAAGTCTCTTCGCATGCGCTCGACCAGGGGCGCATCGACGGTGTGAACGTGGATATTGCTGTTTTCACGAACCTCACGCGGGACCACCTCGACTACCACGCAACGATGGAGGCCTATGGCGCGGCCAAGAAGCGCCTCTTTGCGCTGCCGGGTATCAGCAAATTTGTCATCAACATCGATGATCCTTTCGGGCATGACCTCGCCAAAGAGCTGTGCGGTCAGGGCAAATGCCTGACGTTCGGCATCAACAACGCCTCGGCCAAGCTTTTTGCGACAAACATCCGGTTGCACAACAGGGGGCTGTCACTCGATTTCGTCTGGCGAGACCAGGAGGCGCGTCTCGATTCGCGTCTTATCGGCCGCTTCAATATCGAGAACCTGCTGGCAGTCACCGGTGCGCTTCTGAGCGCAGGGCTGCCACTGCAGCAGATCGTCAAGCGCCTGGCGCAGGTGCCGCCGGTCCCCGGGCGAATGGAGCAGTTCGGCTTCGCCCGGGAGCCGCAGATTGTCGTGGATTACGCACATACCCCTGACGCATTGAAAAACGCGCTCGAGGCAGCGCGCGAGCATTGCCAGGGGCGTCTGGTTTGCGTCTTCGGTTGCGGCGGCGACCGTGACCGAGGCAAGCGGCCGCTGATGGGCGAGATCGCCGAGCGCCTTGCGGACCATGTGATCCTGACGGATGACAATCCACGTTCCGAGAGTGGCGATGCCATCATCGCCGAGATTCGGGCCGGCATGCAGGGGATTCCGGTCATCGAACGTGACCGCGAGGCGGCGATCCGGCTGGCAATCGGCGAGGCAGGAGAGAGCGATCTCGTGCTTGTGGCCGGCAAGGGACACGAGGACTACCAGATCAGCGGCGACGTGATACGTCATTTTTCGGATCGCGAAACTGTCGAAGCGATCCTCGAGGAGATGCGTACATGATCAGTTTCAGCGTCATCGAGGCAGCGAAAATCCTGGGTGCAAGACATATCAACGGCGACGCCGTGTTTGACCGTGTCAGCAGTGACACGCGCACCCTCGAAGGTGCCGCTCTCTTCGTGGCGATACCCGGTGAGCGCTTCGACGGACATGACTATGTAGCTGCTGCGGCAGAAAAAGGGGCCGTCGCGGCGCTGGTTGACCACGAAGTGGATGTCGAGTTGCCGCAGATCGTCTGCAGCCATGTTGTTCAGGCGTTCGGCGAACTCGCGCTTGCGTGGCGCGAGCGTTCCAGCGCCCATGTTGTCGCGCTGACCGGCAGCAATGGCAAGACGACTGTCAAGGAGATGCTGGCGCGCATCTTTGCCGAAATGGGTCCTGTCCTTTCAACGCTCGGCAATCTCAACAACAACATCGGCGTACCGCTGACCCTGACACGGCTCCAGGAAGAGCGCTATGCGGTGATCGAGATGGGGGCCAACCATGCCGGCGAGATTCACGACCTGAGCATGATGACCAGGCCGGACGTCGCGCTTCTGAATAATGCCGGCCGGGCACATCTCGAGGGATTCGGTTCCGAGGAGGGGGTTGCGCGCGCCAAGGCAGAAATACTGTATGGCCTGAAAAAGGATGGCGTCTTCGTCTGTCACGGCGACAGCAAGTGGCTGCCACTATGGAAGAAGCTGACCGCGAGTCACCGCATGGTGACCTTTGGTGAAGCATCGCATTGCGATGTCCGGGTTGTCGATGCGAAGGCAGAAACACTCTGGGACGAGCAGGGCTTTCGCCAGCGATTCAGCATCGAGACACGCGGTCATCTGGTCGATGTCGAGCTGCCGCTCGCCGGCAGGCACAACATCATGAATGCAGCCGCAGCAATCGCGGTCGCACTCGAGAGCGGTGTTCCCGAAGAGATCGCCGTCTTCGCCCTCAAGTTCATCATGCCGGTCAGGGGGCGCCTTTTCCCTCTCATCACGTCAAGCGGCCTGCGCGTCATTGATGACAGCTACAACGCCAATCCCGATTCCGTCGCAGCAGCCATGCATGTCCTGACCGGTCTCGGTGGCAACAGCGTCATGGTCCTCGGCGATCTTGCAGAGCTAGGCGATGATCCACGTGGCATACACCAGGTACTCGGCAAGGTTGCGAAAGAGCTCGGTGTGCAGCGTCTTTATACGCTGGGCCCGCTGAGCGAGGCGGCAGCGGAGGAATTCGGTGACGGCGGACATGCCTACCCGGAACTCGAGCCACTGGTCGAGGACCTGAAACGCCATGCAACCGCGGATGACATCATCCTGGTCAAGGGATCGCGGTCGGCGCACATGGAGCGGGTCGTCGATGCACTCGTTGAACAGAGCGGGGAAAAGCGATGCTGATCTACCTGGCAGACTATCTTGCGCAATTCGAGCCCGGGTTCGACGTCTTCCGGTACCTCACCATGCGTATGATTCTTGCCATCCTCACGGCGATGCTGATCTCGTTCCTGATCGGACCGGCGGTCATTCGCAAGCTGGCGACCTACAAGGGGCAGCCCGTGCGTGACGACGGACCGGAGAGCCATTTCAGCAAGGCGGGCACGCCGACGATGGGCGGGTCACTGATCCTGCTTGCGATTGCCATCAGCACCCTGCTGTGGGCCGATCTCGGCAACCATTACATCTGGATCGCGCTCCTGACGACGCTCGCATTCGGGGCGATCGGTTTCATCGATGACTACAAGAAACTCGTGCGCCAGGATCCGAAGGGGCTGGCGTCGCGCTACAAGTATCTCTGGCAGTCGATTTTCGGCCTCGCTGCAGCGGTCGCGCTCTACATGACGGCGACTGTTCCCGAAGAGACACAGCTGATTGTCCCGTTTTTCAAGAACGTTGCGATCAACCTCGGGCTTTTCTATGTGGTGCTGACCTACTTCGTCATCGTCGGCACGTCCAACGCGGTCAACCTGACAGACGGGCTCGACGGCCTTGCGATCATGCCGACGATCATGGTGGCGGGAGCGCTTGCCCTCATGGCCTATGTGACTGGCCACAGCGAGTTCGCCGACTACCTGCATATACCGAATATCGACGGGGTCGGCGAGGTGGCGATCTTCTGCATGGCGCTGATGGGTGCGGGTATCGGTTTTCTCTGGTTCAACACCTATCCGGCGATGGTCTTCATGGGGGATGTCGGTGCGCTGGCGCTGGGCGCTGCGCTTGGCGTGGTTGCGGTCATGGTGCGACAGGAGATCGTGCTGATCATCATGGGTGGCATCTTCGTCATCGAGACACTCTCCGTCATCATCCAGGTCGCCTCCTTCAAGCTGACCGGCAAGCGTGTCTTCAAAATGGCGCCGATTCATCACCACTATGAACTCAAGGGCTGGCCCGAACCGCGCGTCATCGTGCGCTTCTGGATCATCAGCCTGATTCTGGTCCTTGTAGGACTGGCAACACTGAAACTGCGTTGAGAGAGATGCAACAGGCAATGGCAATCGGGACAACAACCAGTCAGGGAACCGCACCCGGGACGCTCGTCGTCGGCCTGGGCGTCAGCGGCCTTGCGACTGCGCGCTATCTCGCTGCCAATGGCGTGCCGCTGGCTGTCTGCGATACGCGCGATCAGCCCCCCGGCCTGGATGAACTGCGCCGTGAATTGCCGGATGTTGCTGTCTTCACAGGGGGCTTCGATGCCGAGGCCTTCGCCGCGGCTGAGCGCCTTGTCGTGAGTCCGGGGGTCCCGCTTCGCACGCCGGTTATCCAGGAAGCGATTGCCCGCGGGGTCGAGGTGATTGGCGATGTGGAACTCTTTCTGCGCGAGGCGAAGGCACCCGTCGTCGCGATCACCGGGTCCAACGGCAAGAGTACGGTCACGACACTGCTCGGCGAGATGGCGATGGCTGCAGGCATTCATGCCGGTGTCGGCGGCAATCTCGGCAAGCCTGTACTCGAGCTGCTCGATGACGAGGTCGAACTCTATATTCTCGAACTGTCGAGTTTCCAGCTCGAGACGACATACAGCCTGAGCGCGCAAGCCGCCGTGATCCTCAATCTCTGCGAGGATCACATGGACCGCTATGACAGTTTCGAGTCCTATGTTGCGGCCAAGCGCGTGATCTACCGGCATGCCGGGTGCGCAATCGTGAACCGTGATGATGCATTGGCCGGCGCACAGGCCGAAGGTGTCGCGAAATCGATCGGTTTCACCATGAAGGCTCCGCAGGATGACGATTACGGAATTTGTGAAAAAGATGGCGAAAACTGGCTCTGCAAGGGAGAGAGCTTCCTGATGCCGGTCTCAGGGGTCCTTGTTGCCGGTCGTCATAACCAGGCCAATGTACTCGCGGCACTGGCCCTCGGCGAGGCAGCCGGTCTGCCGATGGAACCGATGCTGCAGGCAGTGCGCTCTTTCCACGGTCTCGCGCATCGTACACAGTTCGTGGCCGAAATCGACGGTGTTCGCTGGTACAACGACTCCAAGGGAACCAACATCGGCGCCTGTGTGGCGGCACTCGAGGGGCTCGACACGGCTGATGGGAGCCTGACCGTGCTGATTGCCGGCGGTGACTGCAAGGGGGCTGATTTCTCCGAACTGGCGCCGGCTCTCTCGGCCTATGTTCGCACACTCGTCCTCATCGGGCGTGATGCGCCCGGGATCGCCAGGGCGGTCGGCGGGTCGGTCGAGACTGTCATGGCGAACGACCTCGTGGATGCCGTTCGGCAATGCCGCGTGCACGCCAGGCCCGGCGACCGGGTCCTGCTCTCCCCTGCCTGTGCAAGCTTCGACATGTTCCGGAACTATCTCGATCGTGGCGAGCAGTTCATGCAGGCCGTCAGGAGCCTCCAGTCATGACTGCGGCAGTGAAAACGGCAGGCGCTGGCGGAACCGCGATGCTCAACCTGCCCAGGCTGGATTACCCGCTGCTTGTCGCTGCGCTCCTGTTGCTGGGTATCGGGACCGTCATGGTCGGTTCCGCCTCGATGCATCGTATCGACGGGGCGCCCTTCTATTTTGTCTACCGCCATCTCTTCGCGATCCTGCTCGGCTTTGTCGGCTCGCTCGTTGTGCTTCGCATTCCGATGACTGTCTGGGAGCGTCTCAGCCCGATGCTCTACTTCTTCGGACTGGCCTTGCTTGTCCTCGTCCTGATACCGGGCGTCGGGCGGGAGGCCAATGGCGCACAACGCTGGATTCCGCTCGGTGGCTTCAACCTGCAGAGTTCCGAGTTCATGAAGCTCTTCATGCTGCTCTACCTTGCCGGCTACCTGAACCGTCGCCAGACGGAAGTCGCCACGAGTGCCTGGGGGTTCATCAAGCCGATGCTGCCACTGCTGATTGCCTCGGCCCTGATCATGCTGCAGCCCGACATGGGCACGACCATCGTGCTGCTGGCAACGGCGTTCGGTATGCTCTTTCTCGGCGGGGTCCCGTGGCGCCAGTTTGCGGTGCTGATCGCCATAGCCGCCGTCTCGCTCGGCACCCTGGTCTGGTTGACCCCCTGGCGCATGCAGCGTGTGACCTCTTTCATGGATCCGTTTGCCGATCCGCTCGATTCAGGCTATCAGCTCTCGAACGCACTCATCGCGCTCGGGCGTG
>JASFFK010000044.1:0-11637 GCA_050124335.1 Chromatiales bacterium
AAGAGGTTGAAGATCGCCGGGAGAGCATCCGGGGATAATCAATTCCTCGAAACCTTCGTGTCCTTTGTGTTTTTCGTGGTTCATGTTTTGCATTCTTTCTAGTTAATCCCCCGCTTTCGCCTGGCTCAC
Organism: Chromatiales bacterium; assembly: GCA_050124335.1. Taxonomy (GTDB): domain Bacteria; phylum Pseudomonadota; class Gammaproteobacteria; order Chromatiales; family Chromatiaceae; genus Sva-25. The sequence continues at coordinate 130 of JASFFK010000044.1, forward strand.
CGAATCCAGCATGGATTCCAGTTCGACCCAGACGTTCTCGAGCAGCTGTGGCTGCGCCTCGGCCGTCGGGTGAATACCGTCTTCCTGCATGAGTTCACTCTTCTCGGCGACCTGGTACATGAGTTGCGGCACCAGTGATATGTCGTATTTCCCTGCAACTTCACTGTAGATGCCGGTAAAGATGCTGTTGTAGGCTTCTCCATAGTTCGGTGGCAGGCGGATGCCGGCAAGCAGTACCTGCACATCGCGCTGCCTGGCCGTTTCGACAATGGATGAGAGGCTCTCGCGGATTTCCGAGAATGGGAGCCCGCGCAGGCCGTCGTTCCCCCCGAGTTCAACGATGATGGTGGGGCGGTGTGCATCGAGAGCAGGAGCGAGCCGTTTCAGCCCGGTACGCGTGGTGTCGCCGCTTACGCTGGCGTTGATGACTTCCCAGCCAGGGTACTGGCTGTCAAGCCGTTGTTGCAATAGCGCCACCCAGCCTTGCTCCTTGTCGATACCATACGCGGAGCTGATACTGTCGCCCAGAACCAGGATGACCTGTCGAGCGGACGCCGCGGTCGGGGCGATGAGTGCCAGGAGCACGATCATTAACAGGAATTTGTGAAAAGACATGACAGATAACGGGTCCGAAAATTTTGTGCAGGCGATCGGCCTTGGCAAGCGCGTTGTCACCGGCGAAGGTGAACTGGTGCTGCTTGATGGTATCAATTTTTCGATTGCTGCAGGAACCTCGGTTGCGATCCTCGGGGCATCCGGGTCCGGCAAGACTACGCTGCTTGGACTGCTGGCGGGCCTCGATGTTCCGACCAGCGGCAGCATCCTGATCGACGGCACGGAACTTGGCACACTCGACGAGGACGGACGGGCATTGCTGCGGGCAGGCCTTGTCGGTTTCGTCTTCCAGAGTTTCCAGCTCCTGAACGGCCTGACTGCCCTCGAGAATGTCATGATGCCGCTGGAGCTGGCTGGTGAGCCGCAGGCGCGACAGGTTGCAAGCGCCTTGCTGGAGCGTGTCGGCCTCGGCAAGCGTCTCAATCATTATCCCAACCAGCTGTCCGGTGGCGAACAGCAGCGCTGTGCCATCGCGCGCGCTTTTGCGGCACGTCCGAAACTGCTGTTTGCCGATGAGCCGACCGGAAATCTCGACCAGAAGACCGGCAGGCGGATCATCGAGCTGCTGTTCGAAATCAACCGCGAGCAGGGCACGACCCTGATCATGGCCACCCATGACGAGCAACTGGCCTCGCACTGTGATCGCAGGCTGCTGGTCGATAGCGGAAGGCTGGTCGATGGCCAGGCAGACTGAAGCGATGCATCCGGGAAAGCAGTCGATGAAGAACCTGTTTGCCATGTCCACGCGCATGCTGTGGCGCGACTGGCGCGGCGGGGAGTTGCGCATTCTTGCCATCGCACTGGTCATCGCCGTGACCAGCGTCACTTCCGTCGGCTTCTTCATTGACAGGGTCCAGCAGGGCATGGATCAGCAGGCGTCGGAGCTGATTGCTGCTGATCTTGTCGTCTCGTCGGCAAGCCCCGTGGCCGGCGACAGGAGCGACAGGGCTGAAGCGCTTGGCCTGGAGATTGCTGAAACCACCAGCTTCCGAAGCGTCATCATTGCCGGAGACCAGCCGAAACTCGTCGAGGCCAAGGCTGTCAGTGAACACTATCCGCTTCGCGGCGCTCTGAGTATCAGCGACGCCCTCTTTGGCGAGGAATACCAGGTCGAGAAGGTGCCGGCCCCCGGTGAGGCCTGGGCCGAGCCGAAACTGTTCCAGGAACTCGGGCTTTCGCCGGGTGACAGGGTGACGCTGGGTGAAGTCACCCTCACGCTGACACACATCCTGACCTACGAACCTGATCGGGGTGGCGATTTCTTCAGTGTCGCGCCGAGGCTGCTCTTCAACATCGGGGATCTGGACGCCACCGGCCTTGTCCAGACAGGCTCGCTCATCAGGTATCACCTGCTGCTTGGCGGTGAGCCTGCGCGCATCCGAGACTATGCAGACTGGCTTGATCGCAATCCGCGAGAGGGCGAGCGCCTGTTGACCGTGGAAGGCGGCAGGCCGGAATTACGCAATGCCCTCGAACGAGCCCGCTCCTTTCTGGGTCTGGCTGCGCTGGTCAGCGTTTTGCTGGCGGGTGTTGCTGTTGCCACGGCTGCGCGCCGCTTCTCACAGCGCCACCTCGACACCAGTGCCATCATGCGCTGCATGGGAGCAACCCAGAACAGCATCAGTCTGCTCTTCCTGCTCGAGATGCTATGGCTTGCACTGCTCGCGAGCACACTTGGTGTGCTGCTGGGTTATTTCGCCCAGATCGTGATTGCGCAAATCATGGACCAGCTGTTGATCACGGCACTGCCGCAGCCGTCCCTGAAACCCCTGCTGCTGGGTTACGTGACCGGGATCATCCTGCTGATCGGGTTTGCCATGCCACCCCTGCTGGCGCTCAAGCGTGTCCCGCCCTTGCGCGTGCTGCGCAAGGATATCGCCGGGACGGGAGCAAGCAGCTGGCTCTTCACGCTGGGGGTTCTTGTCAGCATGGGGGTGCTGCTCTACTGGCAGACACAGGACCTCGAGCTTGTTGTCTACATGCTTTCCGGGATCGTGCTGACCCTCCTGTTGCTCGCGGTCTGCGCCCGCCTGCTGATCGCTTCACTGAATTCCATTCGTGGCAGCGTTGGTGTCGCCTGGCGTTTCGGTCTTGCCAATATCGCACGCCGTCCCTCCGGCTCTGTCATGCAGATTGTTGCTTTCGGACTTGGCATCATGGTGTTGCTGCTGCTCTCGACTGTAAGGAATGATCTGCTCGATGACTGGCAGCGAAGTCTTCCCGAAGACGCACCGAACCATTTCCTGATCAATATCCAGAATGACCAGGTCGAAGGCATCAACGAATTCTTCGCAGGCCAGGGAGTGGAGACACGCATCTACCCGATGGTGCGCGCCCGGTTGACGAAGATAAACGGCAGGGCGGTCTCTACCGATGATTACGAGAGTGAGCGCGCGAAGCACTTGCTGACGCGGGAATTCAATCTCTCCTGGTCCGGCAATCTGCCGGCTGCGAGCCATGTCATCGAGGGGCAGTGGTGGAGCAGTGAGCAAAACGGCCAGCCACTGCTCTCGCTGGAGGAGGGTATAGGCGAATCACTGCGTATCGACATGGATGACAATGTCACCTTCGACATCAACGGGACCGAAGTTCCATTGCAGGTGACCAACCTGCGCAAGGTCGACTGGGATTCATTCAATGTCAACTTCTTCACGGTTTTGCCTCCGGGCCTGCTCGATCAGTACCCGGCAAGCTGGGTCACGAGTATCTATCTCGACCAGCAGCAGAAAGGACAACTGGGTGAGCTGGTCAAAGCCTATCCCAATGTCACGATCATCGATGTGGGTGCCCTCATGACCCGCGTGAGAACGATCATGGACAGGGTCTCGCTGGCAGTCGAGTTTATCTTTCTCTTTACGCTGATGGCAGGCGTCGCGGTATTGCTCGCGGCCATCCAGTCGACCCAGGACGAGCGCCGCTACGAGAGCGCGATACTCAGGACGCTTGGTGCACAACGCGGAACCCTGATGCGCGGACTCGTGGCCGAGTTTGTGACCCTCGGTGCACTGGCCGGCGTGCTTGCCGGTATCGCTGCGACCTCGCTGGCCTGGCTTTTTGCAGAGCAGGTCTTCAAGTTTGATTACAGCTTCAATCTCTGGATTCCGCTGGCGGGTATCCTTGCCGGCATCCTCATCGTCGGGGTGTCCGGTGTGCTCGGGACCCGCAAGGTCCTGCAACAACCGCCGTTAATGACACTGCGCAGGGCCTGACGGCCCTGCGGGCCATTGATAACGGCTGTTCATAGCGATCGTGAGATCAGGCATCCTCACTGAAGAGCCGGTCAGCTTCCTCGAATGACAGGCTGAAGCCGGCCGCCTGGCGGTGTCCGCCGCCGCCGAAAGATCTCGCGATTTCCGAGACGTCAACGCCCTGTGCTGCCGAACGCAGGCTAAAGACGCGACCATCCCTGTCGTCCCAGTAACAGACCGCGAAGGGCTCGTCCTGTGCCAGCAGGTTGCCGGCATCCGAGGCCATGGTGAAGGGCACGTTAAGAACCGGAACCTCGTGACCCTGAAGCCGCATGCGTCTGGTCCCGGACTTGATCAGCGCGCGGATATCACGCTGATGCTTGCGTTCGATGGCGATGCCGTCGAGGCGCAGCTGATCGAGATCGCCGGTCATCAGGCGATCCCAGGTTTCGAAATCCTGTGGCCAGGAGAAGAGTGCCGAGCTGATTGCGCGGCTGTCCGGCAGTGCGAAGCGGTAGAGATCACGGTCCTGGATGTATTCCAGCAGTCGTGGTGGCGGTTCTCCGGCATGAAACCACTCCCAGGTGAGCATGGCGCCCGATTTCTCCATGTCGAAGATGCCGTCCATCTCCCCGGCCTCGAGTAGCGGCTGCAGCTCCCTGGCAGCGCTGACATGATGATCGATGATGGTGACGCTGCCGGCGTCTGCGATCAGGCGCCGCATGATGTCCAGCGGGTAGGCGAAATCGGCGAGCACGAGCTCGCGCCCGCTCACATCCGGCGGCGGTTCCCGGTGAATGCCCGGGTAGTAGTCAAAGTCGTCACCGTGCCTTTTCCACACGGCCCAGGCGGCGCCAAAACCATCCTGACAACCGCCGTGGAAGATAAGAAGCGGCTTCATGGCGAAATTCCGTGATTCATGCCGTGCATCTTGTCACTCGATGCCTGCCTGATCAATGCCGCCACGTCATGAAAAGGGGCTCTTTCGAGCCCCCGTTGTCATCCGGACTCTGATCCCGGAATCATGCCGCGTATTTCGCCTTGGCCTCCTGCGCGGCTTTTGCTTCCTCTTCCGAGTAGGCCTTGCCGGACCAGAGCATCTCGTAGGCAAGCTCCTCGTTACCGTTCTCGCACAACTCCAGTACGCGCCTGAAGAGCGGCTGGAACGTCTCCGAGCGGTGTGACTGCTCGTGGTCCTCCATGGTGTTCCAGAAAGTGACGATCAGCGCCTCCCTGTCCTTGAGCTCCGACTCGACTGCCTGGCCGATCGTGGAACCCTCGTTGGAGATGTCACCGCTGTTCATGGCGACGAAGCCACCGACAAAGCCGGTCTCGGAGTGATACGTTTTGACGTTTTCGCAGAGTTCCGCGACACGTTCCTGCAGATCATCGACACTGTATTCCTCTTTCAGGATCACACGGTTGACAGTGACGACACCGTTGTAGGGGAAATTGGGAATCAAACCAGTCATTTCGACCTCCAGTATTAGTATTGACTAATGTTCATAAATTCTGACTGAATTACTTGGTTATAGTTCCCGTGAATTGTTATTTCCTTATTCAAAACAGTGATTTATTGCGGGAATGCGCTGAACCGCCTATTATTGGCCGCCTCATTTCCGGATAGAGAAGCGCCAGCATGACGCCTGCCATCAAGGCTGCCGAGAAGGCGAAAATCCCGTTCAGGGTCCACGAATACGACCACGACCCGAATGCCGACTCCTACGGGCTGGAAGCCGCCGAGGCGCTCGGCATCGAGCCGGCACGTGTGTTCAAGACACTGCTGGTGGAGCTTGCCGGCAGCGGCGACCTGGCCGTCGGCATTGTGCCTGTCGATTTGCAACTCGATCTCAAGGCGATCGCATCGGCTGCCGGCGTCAAGAAGTGCAGGATGGCCGATCCGGCGATGGCCGAACGTGTTACCGGCTATATCGTCGGCGGCATCAGCCCGCTGGGGCAGAAGAAGCTGCTGAGGACCTTTCTCGACAGCTCTGCTGCCGGTTTTGACACGATCAATGTCAGCGCCGGCAGACGCGGGCTGGAGATCGAACTGGCGGCGAAGGATCTGCTCGCACTCACACGCGGCAGACTCGCCGATATCGCGAGGCGTTGACCGGTGCTGTGGTTGCGCCAGCGACTGGCCGAACGTCCCGAGCTATTTCTTTTTCTGCTGGCGGCGGCCATGCCGCTGGCATTTCGCAGCTGGCAGGCGTTGCTGAACAACTTTGCCATCGAACGCGCCGGTTTTACGGGTGTCGAGATCGGTATCCTGCAGAGCCTGCGCGAGATCCCGGGCCTCCTCGCCTTCACGGTCGTCTTCGTGCTGTTACTCGTGCGGGAGCAGACACTGGCCGTGGTCTCGCTGATCGTGCTCGGCATCGGTGTCGCCATCACGGGCGTGTTTCCGGGCGTGCTCGGCCTCTATGTCACGACCGTGATCATGTCGGTCGGGTTCCACTATCTCGAGACCGTCAACCAGTCGCTCTCGTTGCAGTGGCTCAAAAAGGAGACCGCGGCGCAGAATCTCGGGCGCATGATCGCGATCGGTTCATTCGCGGCGCTCCTGACCTATGGCATGGTCTACCTGATGCTCGACTGGTTCGGTTTTTCCATGGAGAGTGTCTACCTTGCCGGTGGCGGAGCAGCAGTACTGATCGGCCTTGGTGCATGGCTGCTGTTTCCGCGCTACCGGCAACCTGTCGAGCAACGCAAGCATCTGCTCATGCGAAGACGTTACTGGCTCTACTATGCCCTGACTTTCATGGCCGGTGCACGACGCCAGATCTTTATCGTCTTTGCAGGATTTCTCATGGTCGAGAAGTTCGGTTTCGACGCAGCAGCAATAGCAGCCATGTTTCTCGTCAACGGTGTCCTCAACATGGTGCTCGCACCGAAAATCGGGCGCCTCATCGGCAAGTGGGGAGAGCGCAAGGCGCTGACGTTCGAGTATATCGGCCTGATCGGTGTTTTCGCGGCCTACGCGTTTGTTGAAACGGCCTGGATCGCTGTCGTGCTCTATATCCTGGACCATCTCTTCTTTACGATGGCGATTGCCATCAAGACCTACCTGCAGAAGATCGCTGATCCGGCCGACCTGGCACCTACAGCAGGTGTTGCCTTTTCGATCAACCACATCGCAGCTGTCGGGTTGCCCGCGCTCCTGGGGCTTGTCTGGGTCATATCGCCTGCCGCGGTTTTCCTTACTGGCGCAGTCCTTGCGTTCGGCTCGCTGCTGCTCGCGCGCCTGATTCCTGAATCACCCGAACCCGGCTTCGAGGTCATCCTGTCGCCGAGCGGACGACCGGCCACCTGATCGCATGACTTGACGGTTTGCTGTGCCCCGGCCCGGAGAGTTTCGGGCATTCCGGAGCCAGGTGTGAACAAATTGTGAACTATGCGGCAGAGCTGTGGTCTTTTTTTACTAACAGATCCGCCTCGAAACCAGGAATTCACGATAAGTCATGGGTTTAGGGTTAGTACCTATACTCAACTCTTGGAAAGTCTGGCAAACTTCGAGGATAATTATTAAATTGAAGATCGAATGTTGGGGAGTTTATGCGTCGATTTTTCGTCTTTGCACTGATGTGCCTGCTTACGGTTGCTGTTTATGCATTCGTGCCCGACAAGACCATACCCACCAGATCTGCCGAACCCATCACCATCATCACTCCTGACCCGGAATCACTGTTTCCCGATGGTTACAGCGATGAGCAAGTCACGGGCCTGAGTGAACAGGAAATCCGCGAGATTGCCGATGCACTGGATCTCGGGGAGAACGTCGAACTGCTCGAACCCGAAGCAGCCAGTGACGCAGACGCTCTTGCCGAGATCGAGGCTGTCGAACAGCAGCTCGCCACAGAGACTGATCCGTCACAAGAGCAGGAAGTCGTTCAGACCGCTCCTGTTCCCGATGAGCCGGAGAAGGCGTCGGCTGACGCCGTCACCGACATGCGTACCCTGACGGGACGCGTCGACTCGTCGATCTACTCGACAGCCGTGGATGCCGGACTCAGCCCGAATCAGGTCGCCAGACTGACCAGACTGCTCAAGCCTCACCTCGATTTTTCACGTGAACTGCGCAAGGGTGACGAACTGACCGTCCAGCTCGATCCCGAATCGGGAGAGGGTGACGAGGATGCCAGCCAGCTGTATCGCATCGAGTTCAACGGTGTGAGGAAGCATCTTCTCATTACGCGCTCGGATGACAATCCCGACTTTTATGAAGTCCGCGACGACAGCGGCAAGCTCCTCGAGTCGCGCTCTGTTCTGGCGAAAACGCAGACCGCAAGCCCCGCTGAACCAGCAGGGCGCAAAGAAGGACCGAAGGAGAATGCCGGCAGCAAACCGGTTGAGACGGCCTCCAGAGGCAGTGCCGATAAGGGTGACAAGAGACGCCTGGAAGCAACGATTGATTACTCTCTCTTTACAGCGGCCCGCGAGGCCGGTCTGACAACTGCTCAAACCGTCAAGCTGCGTTCCATCCTCGATCCCTACATTGACTACAACAAGGAACTCAGGAAAGGCGACCGTCTTGTTATCAACCTGGACAAGTCAGGCTCCACCATCGAGTCCATCGAGTACAAGGGCAGCAAAAAGCAGATTCTGGCCGTCCAGGAGGAGAACGGCGACTACGCTGTCACGGATCACACAGGCGGAACCATCAAGGTAGCCATGAAGAAGAATGGCAAAGAGGATGGCAAGAAAACCGTGGCCAAAACGGAAAAGTCCCGCAGCAAGCACTCCACGCCAATGATCAGCGGCTGGAAACCACGTGACAAGGCACTGGCTCGCGTCTATGCACGTATCCTGCAGTCCGGCAAGGTCAACAAGGGTGCGCTGCAGAAAGCGTTCAAGTATTACGAGGACAACCGCTACAGCCGCGAACTCAGCAGCAAGCACATGGCGATTGCCGATTACACCCAGACAGCCCTGACACGCCGGCTGCATATCATTGACCTCAAGTCCGGAAACGTGAAGTCCTATCAGGTTGCCCATGGCCGCCGTTCCGGACCCGTCGGCGGACGTGTCCACACCGTCAGCAACGTCGTCGGATCCAACAAGACATCGCAGGGTTTTTTCAAGGTCGGTTTCAAAGAGGGGCGCACCCGCACCAAGGGCTACGACTACCTGCCGATCGAGGGTCTCGAGTCCGGCAACCGCAAGGTCGGCCTGCCAACGCGTCTCGGAGGCCGTGACGTCATCGTCCACACCGCTTCCTACGTCGAATCCGGTGGGCGCAGCAACGGCTGCTTCGCCATTCGCCCGCAGGACAAGCGCCAGGTCTTCGGCAAGCTCAAGGGTGCATTGCTGCTGAGCTACGCCGGCTAGTCAGCCTCGGGCATGCCCTGATGAAAAAAGCGGCCTGATGGCCGCTTTTTTGTTGGCGTTGCTACAGGATCACTCCGGATCGTAGGCGAGGTTCGGCGCCAGCCACCGCTCCATCTCTGCACGCGTCATGCCTTTTCTCTTCGCGTAATCGGCGACCTGGTCTCGGTTGAGCTTGCCGACGGCGAAGTAGCGCGCCTCGGGGTGGGCGAAGTAGAGACCGCTGACGGCGGCGGTCGGAACCATCGCCTTTGATTCGGTCAGCCAGATGCCGGTGTTTGCCTCGGCGTCGAGCAGCTTCCATAGCAGATCCTTTTCGGTGTGGTCCGGGCTTGCCGGATAGCCCATGGCAGGGCGGATGCCCCGGTATTGCTCGGCGATCAGGGCCTGGTTGTCGAGTTGCTCGTCGGCGGCGTAGCCCCAGAGTTCTTTCCTGACTTTTTTGTGCAGCCACTCGGCCAGTGATTCGGCAAGACGATCGGCCAGCGCCTTCAGCATCAGCGAACTGTAATCGTCGTGGTCCTTCTCGAACTCGGCGATCTTGTCGTCGATGCCGATGCCGGCCGTGCAGGCAAAGCCGCCGATATAGTCGGGACCGGCCGATGCCGGTGCGATGAAGTCTGACAGGCACTCGTTGTACTTGCCTGACGGCTGTTTTCCCTGTTTGCGCAGGAAGTGCAGGGTGATCAGGGTCTCCTTGCGGCTCTCGTCCGTGTAGAGCACGACATCGTCGCCGGCGCTGTTGGCCGGGAACAGGCCAACGACGGCTTTCGCCCTGAGCCAGCCTTCCTCCATGATCTTGTCGAGCATGGCGCGCGCGTCGTCGTAGAGCTTGCGTGCCTCTTCGCCTTTCTCGGCATCCTCGAGGATCTTCGGGAAGCGGCCCTTGAGCTGCCAGGCGTGGAAGAAGAAGGTCCAGTCGATGGTGTCGACAAGCTCGGCAATCGGCACATCCAGCACGGTGATGCCGGGTTTCACCGGAGCGCTCGCCGTGTAACCCGACCAGTCGACCGGGGTCGGGTTGGCGCGCGCATCGCTGATAGGTACCAGGTTTCGGGCTTCGTCCTTGCCGGCACGACGCACGCGCACCTCCTCGTAATCCTCGCGAACCCCGGCCATGAAGGCCGGCTTGTGCTCTTTCGAGAGCAGTGTCGAGGCGACACCGACGGCGCGCGAGGCATCGGCGACGTAGATGGCGCCATGCTCATATTGCGGTTCGATCTTGACAGCCGTATGTGCCTTGGAAGTTGTCGCGCCGCCGATCATCAGCGGGATCGTGAAGCCCTGGCGCTTCATCTCCTTTGCGACATGTACCATTTCGTCGAGCGACGGCGTGATGAGTCCCGACAGGCCGATGATATCGACCTTCTGTTCGCGCGCCGTTTCGAGAATCCTCTCGGCCGGCACCATGACGCCCAGGTCGATGACTTCGTAGTTGTTGCACTGGAGCACGACACCGACGATGTTTTTGCCGATGTCATGCACGTCACCCTTGACGGTCGCCATGAGGATCTTGCCCTTGGTCTCGACATCACAGCCGGCCTTCTCGGCTTCGAGATGCGGCTCGAGCCAGGCGACGGACTTCTTCATGACGCGAGCGGACTTGACGACCTGCGGCAGAAACATCTTGCCGTCGCCGAAGAGATCGCCGACCACGTTCATGCCGTCCATGAGCGGTCCCTCGATTACGAGAATCGGGCGGCCGAGCTTCTCGAGCGCTTCCTCCGTATCTTCCTCGATATACTCGGTGATACCCTTGACGAGCGAGTGCTCTAGACGCTTCTCCACAGTCCATTCGCGCCATTCCGGACTTTCCTGTTTAGCACCGCCGGCACCGTCACCCATGTAGTTTGGCGCGATCTCGACGAGCCTGTCACCGGCGTCGGGGCGGCGGTTGAGCACCACGTCCTCGACGGCCTTTCTCAGCTCTTCCGGCAGCTCGTCGTAGACGGCAAGCTGGCCTGCGTTGACGATGCCCATGTCCATGCCCGCGCGGATGGCGTGGTAGAGAAAGACCGCGTGGATTGCCTCGCGCACAGGGTTGTTGCCGCGAAACGAGAAGGAGACGTTGGAGACGCCGCCCGAGACCATGGCATGCGGCAGGGTCTCCTTGATTTCGCGCGTCGCCTCGATGAAATCGACGCCATAGTTGTTGTGCTCTTCGATGCCTGTCGCCACGGCGAAGATGTTTGGATCGAAGATGATGTCCTCGGGCGGGAAACCGACCTGCTCCGTCAGAATCCTGTAGGCGCGCGAGCAGATCTCGACCTTGCGTTCTTTCGTATCGGCCTGGCCCTGCTCGTCGAAGGCCATGACGATGATCGCGGCACCGTAGCGGCGGCAGAGCCGCGCGTGCTCGATGAATGCCTCTTGACCCTCT
>JASFFK010000045.1:0-11625 GCA_050124335.1 Chromatiales bacterium
GGCGTCGAGTTCCGCATTGTCGCCGAAATGATCCTCGAGGTTCGCCATCAGTCCACGCCAGGACTCCTTCGCAAGCATGTCCGGCGGATAGGCCATGTGGCAATCGCCACATTCATTGCTGTAGGTGCCAAACGCAGGATCCTGTCCCCTGTAGCGGTATTGCTCAGTCTCGGAGCCGCTTGCAATGCGACGTAGCCATCCCCTCCGGTCATCATCCTCGTCATGATGGCTATCATGATATTCATGGTACGTATCCTCTCCGCGTTCATCATGGCCGGCAAGCAGTGCAACAGATGCCGTCAGGCCAAGCATGAGACTGATCAGTATCAGCAGTGTCTTTTCCATAACAGATTACTCCCGTTGTCCGCCAAGCCAGGTAAGCAGGTCGCCTTTCTCCTGGGCTGTGCATTCGCGTCCCAGTGTCCATTTACAGTTACGCCTGAACCATTTTTCAGTCTTCGCCGCGTCCGTGAAGCGCTCTGGATTGGCCGATGCTGCGATCGGCTCGATCGGCTTGCCGGTTTTCACGTGCTTGCCACTTGCGACCGGGTCGGCCGTGTGACAACTGCTGCAGGCTCGCTGCTCGCCGTCGATGTTACGGGGCGTCGTCCATATCAGCTTGCCGCGCACTGCGCTGAATTCCGCGGCGCCGTCATTCCTGTAACCGGCGAGCAGACTGTCGATCTCATTTGCGCTGGCAAAGGAAAGGGGAGTCATCAGGAAAATCATGATCAGGCCCGGTTTGTTCATGATTCCTTCGCCTCCTTGACGCCGGTGAGCATGGACCGGACAAGATTCTCCCTGTGTGCGAAGCTGCTCCAGATGACACCGCCGACATGCAGGATGACGAGGAAGAGTATGAAATTTGCAAAGAACTCGTGGACTTCCTCGAAAATGTCTGCCGAATATTCGCCCTGGAAGATGCCGGCCATAGGCCCCGCAAGGTCAGTATTGCCATAAAGTGCGATGCCGCTAATGACGGTGATCAGCAACGACAGGATCAGCAGGGTGACCATGACGCCACCGGCGGGATTGTGTCCAAGATAGCGTGGCTCGCTGCGGCTGAGCATTTTGCGGATGTAGCTCCGGATGACGGCCGGGCTGTAAACGAAGTCCCGGAAGCGGGCGTGTGGTGTGCCGATGAAGCCCCAGACGATTCGTATCGTGATCAGAGCGGTGATCAGGTAGCCAGCCCATACATGGGGTGTCATGAGTTCGTCCTCTGTGATCCAGGCAACCAGGAAGGAGAGTGCCAGGGTCCAGTGGAAAATGCGCACGACGGGGTCCCACACAGGGATGTTCCCCGATTCGGTTGTTGTCATTGTCAGTTCCTCTTGCGTTCTGAAGGATGTTTCGTGCAAGTCTAGAGAGGTAATCTGAAATGAAGCTGAATGCGGGAGGGCTTCCGGGCGCAATGGATGCGAGGCAGCAGATTTACATCAGGTGGAGGACCAGGATATCCAGTGCCAGCAACAGCATGACGAAGAGTCCATTCCATCGCGGAAAGCTGAAAGCGTTGATCCCGTAGCGGCCCTGGATTGCAAGACTCAGTCCGCTGAAGGGAGAAATGCAGACGCCTGCTGCCCAGGTCATGAGAAAGGTCATCGCCAGCAGGTCAGGGTCCGGCGAAGCCGGCAGGATCAGGCCGCTCGCCGTCGTCACGCTGATGACAGGATGGATGCCGAAAAGGCTCAACAGCACCATGCCGACAAGCAGCAAGCTCGCTTCAGACGGGCCAAAAACCTCGGGTGTCAGATCCATGCCCGAAACAGTCACGGCTGTCGAGATCCCGGCAGCCAGCACGCCCGCAGAGAGAAACAGAACAAGTTCGCCCGACATGCGAGGCAGCCCCTCTGTGACGAATTCCCCCAGACCGTACAGTGCCTTGCGACGATGGCGCACCAGCATGACAGCAAACGTCAGCAGCAGCGCCAGCGATGAGATCAGGGTCAGGATGGAAAGGTCCGGGTAGCTGTTATGGATCAGCATCACTGCCAGTGCGAGCAGGCCCGGAATCCACAGTGCCTGGAAATTGAGCGGATAGCCACGAAACTCCGCCACGTCGAATATCTTGTTGAATTGCCAGGCGCTGAAGCCCAGTGCCAGCATGGCCACTGGCAGGCCTGTGAGTGAGACAACACTCAGGTTTGCCCCGGGAGCATTCGTCAGCGCGATACCCATGGCAGCGAAAAAGGGCGACCAGCTGGCTGCCATGGCGAAACCGCGCGAGAGGACAGTCGCCTGCAGGGGCGACAAGGGCCTGTTCCTCGACTGGCGGTCACCGACAATCATTACCGTGGAAAGGTTGATAACTGCTCCAAAGAAGTGAACACCGAACAGAGTGCGCCAGAGCGCGGCACGACCTGTCGGCAGGCGCTCATCGTCTCCGGTCGATGGCAGAGTAATGAGTCGCAGAAAACTGACCGAGGCGAGCATGGCGAGCATCGCCTGGTTGGCAACAACGGCCTGCTCAAATCGTGCTGTTCCCGTTGCCACCAGTCCCCACAGCAGTCCTGCTCCTCCGATGGCAAGCATGAGGAGTGATTGCAGGCGCTGGATTCCCGCGATGTTTCCTGCGAGCAAAAGACCGGCTCCCCAGCCAAAGAGACCGGCAATCATGACCGGAAAGGGCGGAGAGAAGCCATGTGCGACAGAAGCAAGGATCATGCACAACAGCAGAATGCCGGCCAGGTGTCGTTGTGTCGCTTTCACCCGGGTCCTTTCCCCTGGCGATAGCAGGGAGAATCGAGCAGCAGACTGTTTTGCAGAGGTGCCATCTCGAACGGGTTTTCACTCTGCACCGTGCAGCCGGGAACGATGTGGTCAGGGCCGTCCCACTCAATCAGGATGACACCCTCTTCGGTCCCGGACCATTCGAGGTAGTAACTGCCTGTAATCTGCATGGCCGGCGTTGAAGAGGAAACAGCGGGGTCGAAGAGCTGAAGCACCGGCTGACGTGAAGCGGTTTGACAGGCCACGATGACGATAGGTTCGCCGATGTCTTGCAAGGACCGGATGGAAACGCCGGTCATGGCGCATCCGTCCTCCTCGCCATCACAGAAGCGGCAGTCGCCCAGGGACGCATCAATCAAGACCCTGTGTTCCTCGCTGACGCTCAGGTGCCATGCCATGTCCCGATCCCGCAGGAGTATCCACTGCAGCGTTCTGCCTGCATCGAATGCCTCGGAGTGAATTTTGCCGGAGAGTGGCTGTTCAGCTGAGGCCGGCATCACCACGGCCAGCAGGCAGGCAAGGAGTCGGAATCCGGTGGTGGCCATTTACTCGGGAGTCTGGTTCGACATGACTCATCAGGTTAGCAGTTTCCCTGCAAAATGCATTCCGAACCCGTAAGAATGGGTTTGTAATAATTATTTCAACAACATACTTGAGAAAGCTGTGTCTCTGTTTGTACTATTATGTTTGGGGATCTTTCTGTTCGTTGGGGGCATTGTGACACCTCTGCCCGGATTGCAGCGCCTCGAGGGACTGGTCGTTCAACAGGAATCACTCCACCGGCAGAGGGTGTTCGTGGAATCGCCTGATCAACATTCGGAAGACAATGCCGGTTTATCCAGGATAGCTGTCCAAAAAGGTATTCGCCTATCAACATGCAAATTGCTGAAGCGCTTGCTCCTGACGAGAGCCTGGCCATAGACAACACCGGGCAACTGGATGCCGGGTCCGAGCCGGAAGGTTCTGCTGTCGTCAGAATGCAGCTGATGCTGTTCAATCGTTACATGGTGCCGACCTTCACCTTTGTCGTCGCCAGCACCCTGTTCCTTGCCTACATACTCTATCCCGGTGTCGATCACTTCGTGCTCCTGGTCTGGGTGTCGGTCATGTTCGCACTGCTTGTTCTGCGCGCGGCGCTTGTTCCTCTCTTCAATCGCGTCCGGGACAGGGAGTTCAACACGGAGTGGTGGAGGTTCATACTGACGACCAGCACGCTCGCCCTTGGGCTGTGCTGGGGGAGTGCAGGAATCTATCTCTTTCCTGAATTGCCGTTGCACCAGGCCTTTCTGCTGATGATCCTGGTCGGCGTTGCAGCCGGATCCGTGCCGGTCCTCGCGACTCTCTCTACTGCCGGATTGCTTTTCCTTGTCACCGTGCTCTCTCCACTCATCATCAGCCTCGTCATCCAGGGTGACGAGGCTTACCAGGCCATGGCCGCCGTGGTCGCTATCTACCTGCTCTTCCTGATGGTGACATTCACCCAGATACACAGGGGGACTCTCAAGGCGATCAAGCTGCATTTCAACAATCTCGAGCTGCTTGAAAGCCTGCAGTCATCCCAAAGCCAGAAAGGCAACCTTGTTGAAAAGTTGCGTTCGGAAGTCGACGAGAAGAACCGTGCCATGCTCGACATGCAGCTTGCGATGAGAACGGCGGAACAGGCGAGCAAGGAGAAAGACCAGTTTCTGGCGACCATGAGTCACGAGATCCGCACCCCGATGAACGGTGTTATCGGCGCACTGGATCTGCTTGACAGCATGACGCTCTCGCAAGAACAGCAGGAGCTGATCGTCACGGCCAGCCGGTCTGCTGAATCCCTGATGAGCATCATCAACGATATTCTGGATCTCTCGAAAATCGAGAGCGGGCAACTTGAGCTGGAGCGTATCCCTCTCAACATCCGGCAGAATACCGCGGATGTTGCGGCCCTGTGGCGACAGAAGGCACTGTACCAGGGGCTTGATTTCAAGCTCGAAATCACTGATGACGTCCCTTATGACGTGGTCGGGGATCCGACACGCTACCGGCAGATTCTCAACAACCTGCTGTCAAATGCCATCAAATTCACAGAAAAGGGACGCGTCGGTATGCGCCTGTCGCTGGCACGGGAAAGCCGCATGGCATATACGCTGCGCGTCGAGGTTTCCGATACCGGTATAGGCATCCAGCCCGCAGCGAGGGAAAAACTCTTCAAGCCCTTTACGCAGGCAGATGGCAGCATGGCACGCCGTTTTGGTGGTACCGGGCTTGGCCTCTCCATCACGCAGCGGCTTGTCGACATGATGGGTGGCCAGATCGACATCGAAACCGAGCCCGGAAAAGGCAGTATTTTCTGGCTGACGGTGAAGATGTGGCGCCCCGAAAGTGCGGAGTGGAAGCACAGGCAGGAGCTGCGCAACCTGCGTGTCCTGTTCGTTGGCGACAGGGAGACCTATAAAAGAAGCCTGGCCATGCCGCTCAAAAAATTCGGGATCACCAGTGAGATTGCGGAGGGGGCCAAGGCAGCACTGGAGAAACTCGACTATGCGCTCAAGGTTGGCAAGACCTGGTCCTATGATGTCTTGCTGATCGATGAATACATGCAGCAAGGCGATGTACTCCAGTTTGCAGAGGAGATCTACAAGAGCCGCTTGCTCACGGGGGTCGGTATCGTGCTCGTCGGCAGCGAGGGGTCCTATACCCTGAGAAAAGGCGCTGCCATGCGCTGCATTGACCAGCTGTTGATGGTCCCGTTCACGCCCGATACGCTCGAGGAAACGCTTGGAAACTTCGGATCACATGGAAAGTATTCCCACGTATCGACCGGCAGTCCCAAACGCAAGGATGACCGGGGCGCGCGCGATGCTGTGAAGCAGCAGCTGAATCAGGCAAGTGAAGCAATGCAGGGAGGCAGTACCGGGGCATTTGCTCCGCTCGCTGGCAGGATTCTCGTTGTAGAGGATAACGAGATCAACAGGCAGATCACGACCAGCATGCTGAAACAGATGGGACTGGAGGTGGCCGAGGCCGAAAACGGCATCGAGGCTGTTGATCTTTTCCAGAAAGAGGAGCCGTACGACCTGATCCTCATGGACGTGCAGATGCCAAGACTGGGCGGATGTGAAGCAACAGGCCTCATGCGAAAGATCGAGACCAGCGATTCACGTCCCCGTGTCCCGATCATCGCCATGACCGCGAATGCAATGAAAGGCGACAGGGAGCTTTGTCTTGACGCGGGCATGGACAGCTATCTCGCCAAGCCGGTCAAAAGAGATGCGCTCTACAACGAATTGTCAAAATGGCTCGCGCCGGGCTCCCGTGTTGAAGGAGAGATCAGGGAAGCGACTGATAAGCCTCGACAAAAAGCCGGTCCCGTCCGGGTACTCATCGTCGAGGATGATGAATATGGCCAGATTCTCGTCACCAAGATGCTGGAGAAGATGGGGATCAAAACCCTGTCGGCACGCAATGGTTTCGAGGCTGTCAAGGTTGCCACGTCGAAAACCCCGGATCTGGTCCTCATGGATTGCCAGATGCCCGGCATGGATGGTTTCGAGGCCACCAGCAAGATCAGGGAACACGAGAAGCGCCATGGTTACTCCCCGGTACCGATCGTGGCGATGACAGCGAACACACTCCCTCAGGACCAGCAGAAGTGTTTCAGTGTCGGCATGGATGACTTTCTCGGCAAACCGGTGACGATCAAAGCCCTGATGGCGAAAATCGATGACTGGCTCAAGCAATCGACGTCCGTCCACAGTGAGCAAAGAGGCAAAGGGGGGGCTGCTCCGGTCGAACAGTCAACGCACCTTGACACGCGGACAGTCGAGGAGCTCAGGGAGTTGATGCAGGAAAAATTCGTGCCGATCATCCAGACTTATATGCGCGACACCCCTATACGTTTCAAGACAATGCGCGAGGCCATCACTGCCAGCGATGCGGAACAACTCTATCGGGCTGCGCATAGCCTCAAGTCTGCAAGCGCCAGTCTCGGCGCGAACGGTCTCTCCGAGCTTGCCAGGCAGCTCGAGTTCATGGGGCGCGAGGAGGATCTCAAGGATGCCAGGGATCTCTTCAACGAAGCTGTCAGGGAATATGGCATTGTCAGGCATGCCCTGAAGAAATACCTGCCCGCCAGCTGACACCAGCGAAAAATTTCAGTCGAGTTGTTTGACCAGGACCCGCGAGTTGCGACGATAGTTGTAGAGACTTCGCCTTGCCATGGGCAGCGACTGTACCTCGCCTTTTTTGAACCCGCGCTCCTGGAACCAGTGGCTGGATACGGTCGTGAGAACGAAGAGTTCCGCGATTCCCTGTTTCATGGCCATCTGTTCAAGCCGTTGTAGCAGGGTGTCGCCAAATCCCTTGCCCTGGTAGTCGGGATGGACTGCAACACAGGCGAGTTCTGCCATTGCATCCTTTTCATAGGGATAGATTGCCGCGCAGGCAATCACAGTTCCGTCGCGCTCGATGACCGTGAAGTGGCTTATCTCCGTTTCAAGCAGTTCACGTGACCTGCGAACGAGAACCCCCTTTTCCTCGAGCGGTTCAATGAGCCCGAGAATCCCGCCGACATCGTCGATACGCGCCTGTCGGATCAGGTCGAAGGGTTCGGGGCTAACCAGGGTGCCAGCACCATCACGTGTGAAGAGCTCCTTTAGCAGGGCTCCCTCGATACCGCGTGAAACCAGGTGTACGCGCTTGACGCCCTTGCGGCACGCGGTGGCGGCCTTTGTCAGCAGCAGGCGCATCTCGGCGGAGAGTGACGAGCGGCGCGCCAGTGCCACATCGACCTGGGAGGGGGTGAGGTGGATAAGGGTTTTACCGCCGCGTTTGAGCGACTTGCCCTCGGTCAGCAAGATCAGCTTGTCAGCATTGATTGAAGCCGCGACGGCTGCTGCGACATCGGCTGAACTGAGGTTGAAGACCTCGCCGGTCGGTGAATAACCGAGCGGGGGAATCACGACCAGGTTGCCAGCCTCGAGCTGGGTGCAGATCGACCTGGTTTCGATGCGCCTGACCTCGCCGGTATAGAGATAGTCCGTGCCGTCGCGCACGCCAATCGGGCGTGCAGTCACGAAGTTGCCGGATATGACACGAATCCGGGCTCCCGCCATGGGCGAATTGGATGCGGCGGTGGAGAAGAGCGCTTCGATTTCAACACGGACGCTGCCAGCTGCCTCCTTGACACATGTCAGTGCAGTTTCATCGGTGACGCGCAGGCCGTTGATGTAGGCCATTTCAGCATTGCGCAGGCGCAGTCTCTCCTCGATCTGCGGGCGCGAGCCATGCACAAGCACCAGCCTAATCCCGAGTCCGTGGAGCAGCGCGATGTCATGGATCAGCGTCGAGAAATTGTCGTCCGCGACAGCACGGCCGCTGAAAGCGAGCACAAATGTCTTCCCCCGGTGTGCATGCACATAGGGTGAGGTTGCTCGGAACCAGTTGATGAAGCTGTCGGACACGAAGCGGCTCATGGATCAAAAACATCATTGAAGCGGAAAAGCATGCAGGGTGCAATTGCTTTTCGAGTCTGAGTGCGATGGCTGTTTCAGGGTTAGGTGACGTTGATCAGGAGCCTGCCGGAAAAGCCCTTGATGCTGCCGCGAAGGTTTGACACCTGCCGGGAGTCTGCCTACATTCAGAACTGATGACACAGACCGGGCAACATACAGATGTCTGACCCACACCACGTGGACGCGGTCGAAGCCGGACTTTCCCAATGGGGGGAGAATGCGTCCAGCCTCCTGCAGATTCTGATTCATATCCAGCAACGTCTCGGGCATATCCCGGATAGCGCAGTGGAACAGCTGTCGCAAAGACTGGGGATCGAGCCGTCCGTGATTGACGGGGTCGTGACCTTCTACAGCTTTCTCTCCTGCGAGCCGTGCGGTCGTTATGACATCCGCTTCAGTGACAACATCATCGACCGCATGCTGGGCAGCCGCGAATGCGCAGAACGTCTGATGAAACATCTGGGTTCTGAGCCAGGCAAGTCTGACGCGGACAAGGGAGTCACCATCGGCTATACCTCCTGTACCGGCATGGGCGACCAGGGTCCTGCTGCGCTCGTCAATGGGTTGTCCCTGACAAGACTGACGCCTGAGCGTATCGATGCCATCGCCGATCTCGTGAAAAACCAGACTCCCGTCGATGAATGGCCCCGGAACTATTTCGAGGTCCATGAGAACCTTGTGGCTGCTGACATGCTGCTCGATGACTGGTATCACACGGGTGCCGCCATACAGGCCGCGCAGAGCATTGGCAAGTCGACAATCCTCGAACAACTCGAAACATCGGGGTTGCGCGGACGCGGCGGGGCCGGTTTCAGTACAGGCATGAAATGGCGGTTCTGTGCCGATTCAGAGGGTCAGCAAAAAGTCGTGGTCTGCAATGCAGACGAGGGCGAGCCCGGCACCTTCAAGGACCGGTTGCTGTTGCAGGCCTATGCCGACCGTCTCTTCGAGGGGATGACACTCTGCGCGGCAGTGACCGGAGCGCAGCAGGGCTTTCTCTACTTGCGGGGCGAATACCGCTACCTGCTTGAAGCGCTCGAGACGGAGCTGCAGAAACGCCGTGATGCCAACCTTCTCGGTGACTCGATTCTCGGGCAGGGCGGCTTTGATTTCGATATCCAGATCCACCTCGGTGCGGGCGCTTACATCTGTGGCGAGGAGTCGGCGCTGATCGAGTCACTCGAGGGCAAGCGCGGCGTGCCTCGCATCCGTCCTCCTTTCCCCGTGACCCATGGCTACCTGGGTCGCCCGACCGTGGTCAACAACGTCGAGACCTTCATCGCGGCCGCCGGCGTTGCCGAGAATGGTCCCGAATGGTTGCGCTCACGCGGTACAGAAGCGTCCCCCGGAACCAAGCTGCTGAGCATCTCGGGAGACTGCGACAATCCCGGCATCTACGAGATTCCGTTCGGAATGACGATCGCCGAAATTCTTGACCAGTGCGGCGCCAGGGATACACAGGCGGTGCAGGTTGCTGGACCAGCAGGCATCATGCTGGCCCCGCAGGAGTTTGGCAGGAAAATCGCCCATGAGGACGTTGCGACGGGCGGCTCCTTCATGGTGTTCGACAGCAGCCGTGACCTGGTTGCTGTTGCGCGTAATTTCATGGATTTTTTCGTGCATGAGAGTTGCGGTTTCTGCACGCCATGCCGGGTTGGCACGACCCTGGTCAACAAGCTGCTCGAGAAGATCGGCAATGGCCATGGCACCACAGTCGACCTGCAGACTATCCAGCGTATGGCGTCCGTCATGCGCGATACCAGCCACTGCGGCCTCGGAGTAACGGCTTCGAACCCTGCCGTCCATCTCATCGAGCATTTCCCGACCATGCTGCACGAACGACTCAGACATACGAGTTTCGAGCCTTCCTTCGACCTTGATGCCGCGCTCGAGGAGGCGCGACAGGTGACGGGGCGTAACGATCCCGGCGCACACTTGCAGGGGGGTGGCGTATGATTGGCCACTTCACCATCGATGGCAAACCTGTCCAGTTCAGGGAGGGGCAGACGATCATGGAGGCGGCCATGGCCGAGGGTATCTACATTCCGCACCTCTGCCACAATCCCGAGTTTCGGCCGCATGGCAGCTGTCGTGTTTGTAACGTCAAGGCAAACGGCCGACATGTCGCGGCTTGCACGGCGCCTGCTTCTGAAGGTCTCGAGGTCGAGAACGATACGGACGAGATTCGTTCCGAGCGCCGCACGCTCTTGCAGATGCTGTTCGTCGAGGGCAACCACGTCTGTCCCGCGTGCGAAAAAAGCGGAGCCTGCCAGCTTCAGGCCGTTGCCTATTACTGTGACATGGTCGCGCCGGAGTTCACGCACCTCTATCCGCAACGTGAGCTTGACGCTTCACACCCGGACTTTGTCATCGACTTCAATCGCTGCATCCTGTGCGAGCTTTGCGTGCGTGCAAGCCGCGACACGGACGGCAAGAGCGTCTTTGCAATCGCCGGCCGCGGCATTGGCGCGCATCTGGTGATCAATGCCGATTCCGGAAAGCTCGGCGATACCGATTTCGACAAGGGCGACCGGGCAGCGCACGTCTGCCCGGTCGGCGCTATCCTGCCAAAGCACAAGGGCTACGAGGTGCCTGTCGGCAGGCGCCTCTATGACCGGAAGCCGATTAGCATGGTGGGCGATGTCTCAGACCACGAGGGCGAGTGAGATGGCAGGGAAAATCAAGGTCGCGACCACGTCACTCGCCGGCTGCTTTGGTTGCCACATGTCACTGCTCGACATCGATGAAAAGCTCATCGACCTGGTCGAACTTGTCGAGTTCGACCGCACGCCGCTCACCGATATCAAGAAAGTCGGGGAGTGTGATCTCGCCATCATCGAGGGCGGGGTGTGCAACGCAGAGAACGTCGAGGTTCTCAGGGAGTTTCGCAAACATGCGCGCATTCTGGTTTCCATGGGGGCCTGTGCCATCAGCGGTGGTATTCCGGCGATGCGCAATCAATACAGCCTCGAAGAGTGCCTGACTGAATCCTATATCGATGGCATTGGTGTCGAGGATCCGCAGATCCCGGATGATATAGAGCTCCCGCTTTTACTCAACAAGGTGCATCCGGTCCACGAGGTCGTGAAAGTCGACTACTTCCTGCCTGGCTGTCCTCCGCCGGCAGAAACCATCTGGACTTTCCTCGAGGAACTGCTCTCGAACAAGGCTGTTGAATTTACCTATTCCCAGGTCCACTACGACTGAGCCAAGGATATGACTGATTCACTCGAAACCGCACAGAACCCTGAACGATTACGTCGTGTCGCAATTGATCCTGTGACACGTGTCGAGGGGCACGGAAAGGTCACCCTCCTGATTGACGAGGACAACCACGTGCATCAGGCGCGTCTGCATATCGTGGAATTTCGTGGTTTCGAGAAGTTTATCCAGGGTC
>JASFFK010000046.1:0-11536 GCA_050124335.1 Chromatiales bacterium
TTCCACCGGAATCGATCAGGCGTCTTCCTTCACTCTACCGCGATGTCTGCCAGCATCTCGCACTGGCACAAAGCCGTTGCTACAGCACTGCCCTCATCGAGAAACTGCATTACCTGGCCCTGAGAGCACACCACCAGCTGTACAAGCGCGAATTTCGAATCGGGAAGCGCATGCTCGAATTCATGGTCTCCGATTTTCCGGTCACCCTGCGCAATCACCACAGGCTCTTCTGGCTTGCGTTCCTGCTTTTCTTTGGGCCAGGCATCCTGTTCGGCGCTGTCTGCTATTTCAACCCTGACATGATTTATGTCGTTGTTGATGACAGTTCGGTCGCACAAATGGAATACATGTACAACCCGGATGCAGATCACCAGACTGGCAGACAGGAGGGAATGGAGAATGCCAGTCGAGTCAGCATGTTCGGCTTCTATGTCTACAATAATACCGGCATCGGTTTCAGGACCTTCGCCGGCGGCATCCTGGCTGGTCTTGGCACGCTCTTTTTCCTTGTTCTCAATGGCCTCGTCATTGGTGGTATTGCCGGTTATCTGACCGAACTCGGTTATGTTGAAACATTCTGGGGATTCGTGATCGGTCACGGCTCCTTCGAGCTTGTGGCCATCGTGATCTCGGGCATGGCCGGACTGCTCCTCGGCAAGGCAATTATCGCGCCGGGTAACATGCGACGTATCGAAGCTCTCAAACGCAATGCCGGTCAGGCAGTGATTCTCATCAGCGGTGCGGCAGGCATGTTTTTCACCGCCGCACTGATCGAGGCATTCTGGTCCCCGCTCCCCATCCCCGCAGCAATCAAATTCATTGCCGGTGCTTTGCTGTGGCTTCTGGTTTTCTTCTATCTCTTTTTTACAGGGAGAAACCGGAATGCAGCTTGAACGGGCAACAGCTGTACTGCGTCCAAGACGGAGCTGGGAGGCAATTGATCTCGGCTTTCACATGGCGCGACGCTGGTTCCTGCCCTTGTGGCTCATGTGGATGACGACTGCTTTTCCTCTGTTCCTTCTGCTGCACCTGCTGATGCCGGGAAGTTTCGGCCTTGCACTGCTTCTTTTCTGGTGGCTGAAACCACTCTATGAACCGATGATGACCGACTGGCTCGGTCGCGCGCTCTTCAACGAACAGACGCCAATCCGCGAACAGTTGCGCCGACTCCCCCGCATCCTGCCGAAGTGCCTGCCGGGCAATCTCACGTGGCGCCGGCTTTCTCCGTCGCGTTCTTTCTTTCTTTGCATACAGCAACTGGAAGGACTGCGGGGGGAATCTTTCAGCAAGCGTCTGAAGCTGCTTCTGACGACCAATCCGAACAGTGGCTGGTTGACTGTTCTCATGTTTCACATCGAGTCGATACTCTACCTGGGAATGATCGGTCTCGTGATCATGCTTTTGCCAGACACGGTCGAAGTCGACTTCGGATTGCTCGATTCCATCAGTCACAGCTCCATGTTCGCATGGACCAGCAGCATCTTTTATTTTCTTGCGGCATCCGTTGTTTCTCCTTTCTATGTCGCTGCAGGTTTCTCGCTCTATATCAACTCCCGCACCGATCTCGAGGCATGGGATATCGAGATCGATTTCCGCCGTATCGGGCGGGAAGCGGCGAAACGCGCACAGGTACGCGTCTTTTCCGCATCAACGCTTGCGGTACCTGCCCTGTTGGCCACCGGCATATTGCTGACCTGTCCCGGTACGGCCGATGCACTGGATCGCCTGGAAGCACGAGAAAGTATTGCAGAGGTCCTCTCGCATGAGGATTTTGGGAAAAAGGTCATACGGAAAGAGTGGCGTGAGATCGAAGAGACGAAGAGAGAGTCCGATGAGCAGGACGGCATGGACCTCAGCCCTGGTAACCTCGAATGGCTGGCCTTGCTGCTGCGACTTCTTGCCTATGCTCTCATCGCGCTTTTCGCCGGCTGGCTTGTATTCAGAATCTCGCAGAGCATCAGCGGCCTGGACCTGGCTCGAAATCGCCGGACAGCTGCGAAAAGCCGGGGGCATCGCTTGCTGAAACCGGATCATGAGGACGATGACTGTATTCCGGACAACCCGGTCCTCGCGGTCATGAAGCTCTGCGAGGAGGGGCAGTTGCGCCGGGCAATGAGCCTGCTCTACAGGGCGACCATCCTCCACTATACCAGGCTGCAGAAACTCGAGATTCCCGACAGTGCAACCGAGGGGGAATGCCTTCAGCTGGTACGGCAGCATCGTCCGCAACAGGAAAGCCGTTATTTCGAGACACTGACGCGAAGCTGGCAGGGCCTCGCTTACGCTGGATACAGACTCTCGCCGGAAGAGCTCATCTCACTCTGTCGCCAATGGCCCGCAGTCTATAGTGGAGAGGAAGATGCGTCATAAACTCATCAAAGGCGCATTCGCTCTATTGCTGCCCGTCGCTGCAGTCACCTGGTTCCTGCAGAACTATGAGCAGGTGGACGTCGAAGCCGGGACGGATATTGCCGAGGCTGTCAGAACCAATCCGCTGATCGCCGCCGAACGTTTCCTGACAGCCAATGGATACGTCGCCACAAGCGTGACTGGCAGGAAGCTTCTTGAGGCACTCCCGGCGACGTCGGATACCCTGATCATCAACAATCTTTTCCATTCGCTCTCCACCGCCAGGGAAGAGGCACTGCTTGACTGGGTAGAGCATGGCGGCCATCTGGTCATCACGCCGAAAAAAAGCTGGACGGAGAATGACAACAGCGGCTATCGCCTTCTCGACAGGCTCGGCATCCATCGCCATGGCAGTGACTTCACACTATTCGGCCTCTCACCGGACATGCTTGCTGGCGATGAGAGCATCAGCTTTCTTTTCCCCGGCATCGAGGAACCGCTCGAGGCACATTTCAGGAGCACGACATGGCTGCACTCGGACCAGAGACTCCCTGATTTCGGGATTCCCAGAGGAGGACTCACGGGGGCCGGTGCTGACTCAGTGAAGGATAACGGGAATGAAACAGCCCCTGAATATCATCTCGTGCAGTTGACGTACGGGAGCGGTCACGTGACCGTGACCAGCGACAATCGCTTTCTGACCAACGACTTGATCGGCGAGTTTGACCATGCATGGCTGCTCTCCCTGCTGACTGACAGCGGCGGCAAGATCTGGCTGCTCTACGACAAGTCCATGCCATCGCTGTGGAGTCTGCTCGTTGAGCACAGCTACCCACTGCTGGCAGCCGCAGCACTGTTGCTCTGCCTGGGGCTCTGGTACAGCATGCGCAGGATAGGCCCGCTGATGGAACCGGTCGAAAACAGGCGACGGGACCTGATCGAGCACCTGGATGCAACAAGCCGCTATTTCTGGCGCAATGGTGACCTGGTCCATGTGACTGGCACCACACAGCAACTCGTGCTCGATTACTGGAAGAGTCAACACGGTTGTCTCATGCATATGCGTGAGCAGGAACAGGCGGAGTGGATCAGCAATCACAGCGGTCTTGCACTCAACGAAGTAGAGTTCGCACTCTTTCGCGATGTGGAAAACAGGGAACAACTGACCAGACAGGCGCAGCTCATCCAGCTCCTGCGCCTTCGCATTCATCGAGGACAGACATCTTGGAAACAGTAGAGCAAAACGAGGCTACCGAACAGCTGCGTGCACTCGAGCAGCAGGTCGGGCAGGCAGTCATCGGACAAAAACCTGTCATCCGTGAAGTCATCACCGCGCTCATCGCGGGGGGGCATGTTCTCGTCGAGGGCGTTCCGGGACTAGGCAAGACATTGCTGGTCCGTGCCCTGACAAAGGCCATCGGGGGACACTTCAGCCGCATCCAGTTCACGCCGGATTTGATGCCCACGGATATCAGCGGTCACGCACTCTTTGATTTCAAGAGCAACGAGTTCCATATCCGCAAAGGCCCCGTGTTCTGCAATTTCCTGCTTGCTGACGAAATCAACCGGGCACCTGCAAAGACCCAGTCAGCGCTGCTCGAGGCAATGCAGGAAAAACAGGTCACTATCGAGGGAGACTCTTTTCCCCTGCAACCTCCCTTCATGGTCATGGCGACCCAGAACCCGATCGAGCAGGAAGGCACCTATCCCCTTCCCCAGGCACAGCTCGATCGCTTCCTCGTCAAGATCATGATCGGCTACCCGGATCAGGCGGAAGAACAGGCAATGGTTTCGAGGGTGACGCGACGTATGGTGGCAGATGATCTCGACATATCGGCCGTTGAGCAGATACTGGAGCCGGAACAGATTCTCCATCTGCAAAAAACGGCGGCAGCACAACACATCGACGAGGCCGTCGTTGGCTATGCGGTTGATCTGATCCGCACTACCCGTGACTGGCAGGGCCTCGAGGCCGGCAGCGGGCCACGTGGAGGAATTGCCCTGTTGCGAACCGCACGTGCGATGGCCTTGCTGAACGGCAATCCCTTCGTGACCCCGGATGACATCAAGCGCGTTGCCCCCATGGTGCTGCGACATCGCATTCGGCTGGCAGCAGACCTGGAAATCGAGGGCCGTCAACCGGACGATGTCTTGCAGGATATCCTGGCAACGGTGGAGAGTCCGCGCACGTGAACTGGTATCCACGCCGCCCCCTGCTCTACCTCGCTTCAGCGTGGCTGTTGGCGGCGGGTATTGCCTCTTTCTATCCCGAGTTGACAGCCCTGTGGCATCTGAGCGGAGCCGTGTTCTTCGGAATCGCGCTCTCTGATCTGTGGCGCTGCCGGCAGATGAAAACACCCGATGTTCATCGCCTCATGCCCCGCAACCTGCCACTTTCGGTTGGTACCCGCATCCGCCTTCGGATCAGGAACCATCAGGACTATCCTGTGCAGTTTGAGATTCACGATCACTATCCTGAACACTTCAGATGCGATCAAATGCCCCGGATGCTCCGGATTGATGCCAGATCCGGCATCGAGATCGACTATCGTGTCTCGCCGCCCGAACGTGGTGACGCCCTCTTCAAGGAGATTGAACTGCAGCTCGTATCACCCTGGCGAATGTGGCAACAGCGGCGCTTCGCCGGTCGTCAGGAGAGCGTACGCGTCTATCCGAACTTTTCAGAAATCAGCACCTACACCCTGCTTGCGACAGACAATCGTCTTAGCCAGATCGGCGTCAGGCGAAAGCAGCGTCGTGGCACAGGCAACGAGTTCTTTCAGCTCAGGGAGTTTCGCCAGGGCGACAGCCAGCGGCAAATCCACTGGCAGGCCAGTGCCCGCCAGCGCAAGCTCATCTCCAGGGATTACCAGGATGAAAAAGACCAGCAGGTGATCTTTCTTCTCGACACGGGCAGACGCATGCGACACAGGGATGATAGTCGTGCGCACCTCGACCAGGCACTCAATGCTGTCCTGCTGCTGAGCTATGTCGCGGTGCGCCAGGGCGATGCCGTTGGTGTTATGACAATCGGCGGGGACAGGCGCTGGATCCCGCCTCGCAAAGGCCAGGACACTGTCAATCGCCTGCTGGAGTCTCTCTATAACCTGGAATCCTCCATCCAGCCGGCCGATTATCTTGCGGCAGCCGGCCGACTGGCATCTCTGCAGAGCCGGCGCGCGCTCGTGATCCTGATCACGAATACGCGAAACGAGGATGACCGGGACCTCTTTGCTGCGACACGGCAGTTACGACACCATCACCTGGTCGTACTGGCCGATTTGCGCGAGGAAGTCCTCGATCAGACTGTGACCAGCCCGATCGATACAGCGAACCAGGCACTGCGCTATCATGCAGTCGAACGCTACCTCGATGAGCGTCGCAGGAAACATCTTCTGCTGATGCACCGCGGGATTCGGGCGCTCGACATCACGGCGAGGCAGCTTCCCGTCGCACTTGTTAATCAATACCTCGACATCAAGGCCGAGGCATCGCTCTAGTTTCCCGGTGGGTAACCATGATTCGATTTTCTGTTATTGCATTTCTCGGAGTTGTGCTCTTGTGGGCTGGCCTGCGCAGGCTGCAACAGATCAGCGGAAGTTCACGCCTCCTGGACTGGCGATCGGTCGTTCTGGCGGTTCGAATCGGGGATGCCGATGCATGGTTTACCCTCTTCGTCACGCTGGTGGGCGCACTGATTGTCGCGGTCGCGCTGTTTGTACTGACAGGGACGCTCATCATTCTGATGATCGATCCCTTCTGATGGCAGCTGTCGTTGCTTCCGGACAGCGTAATCCGGAGTTCCTGAGTGTTTCCGCTTGGGTTACCATCACATGATGAAACCTCGAAGCCTGCATCGATGAAAAGAGCGCTCCTGGAAGAATTGCGTGAAATCCTTCCGCCAGATGGCCTGATTGACCAGGCCGAGGCACTGCGCCCCTATGAGTGCGACGGATTGACAGCCCTGCGAACGCTGCCGCTTGCCGTGACACTGCCGGATACGGAAGAACAGGTAAGGCGCATCCTGCAGTGCTGCAAGAGGCATGGAGCTCCTGTCGTTGCACGCGGTGCCGGGACCGGACTCTCGGGCGGCGCTCAACCGCACGAGGACGGCATTGTCCTGAGCCTTGCAAAGTTCAACCGCATCCGCAGACTGGATCCCGACAGCCGCACCGCAGTTGTCGAGCCGGGTGTGCGTAACATCGCTATCAGCGAGGCGGCCAGGCCCCATGGACTCTACTACGCGCCGGACCCTTCGTCCCAGATCGCCTGTACCATCGGCGGCAACGTAGCGGAAAACTCCGGCGGACTGCACTGTCTCAAGTATGGACTGACGGTACACAATATCCAGAAACTGCGTGTCATGACGATCGACGGAGATCTCCTGACGATCGGCAGTGACGCACTCGATGCGCCCGGCTATGACCTGCTGGCGCTCATGACGGGTTCCGAGGGGCTGCTCGGGATCATTCTCGAAATCACCGTCAAGCTCCTGCCAGTCCCGCCGCTGGCCAGGGTCATCATGGCAGCGTTCGACAGCGTCGAAACAGCCGGTGAAGCCGTCGGTCGTATCATTGCGAATGGCATCATCCCGGGGGGGCTCGAGATGATGGACAACCTCTCGATCCGGGCTGCCGAGGATTTCGCTCACGCGGGCTACCCGACCGATGCAGCTGCCATCCTGTTATGCGAACTGGACGGGACCGCGGAAGAGGTCGAGCAGGACATCGCCCGCGTCACGGCGATTCTCGAGGGTTGCGGTGTCACGAGCATCAAGCTGTCGACGAGTGAACAGGAGCGCCTGTCACTCTGGGCCGGTCGCAAGTCGGCGTTTCCGGCTGTCGGACGCATTTCACCCGATTACTACTGCATGGACGGCACCATCCCGCGCCACAGGCTGCCGGACGTGCTGCGCCGCATGGGCGAGATGTCGCATGAATACGGGCTGCGTGTCGCGAATGTCTTCCATGCAGGCGATGGCAATCTGCATCCCCTCATTCTCTACGATGCGAACAAGGGCAACGAGCTCGAAAAAGCCGAGGAATTCGGTGGCAAGATACTCGAGCTCTGCGTCGATGTCGGCGGCACCATCACAGGCGAGCATGGCGTCGGCACGGAAAAGATCAACCAGATGTGCGTCCAGTTCCAGGCACTCGAACTGTCGCAGTTCCATGCTGTGAAAGAGGCCTTTGATCCCCATGGATTGCTGAACCCCGGCAAGGCCGTACCGACGCTCCACCGATGCGCCGAGCTCGGCGCCATGCATGTCCACAACGGTGAGCTGCCCTTCCCCGAGCTGGAACGCTTCTGATGGAACTGCAGGAACGTATCCGCGCCGCGTTCGAGAAGGGCACCCCCCTGCGTATCACCGGCAGTGGCACCAAGGAGTTTCTCGGGCCGCACTGCGAGGGCGAGACGGTCAGCACGCTGGAATCCACGGGTATTCTCAGCTACCAGCCCGAGGAACTCTTCATCACGGCGAAAGCAGCAACATCCCTGATCGAGATCGAGGCAGCGCTTGCAGAGAAAGGGCAGCAGTTTCCGTTCGAGCCGCCCGCGTTCGGGGAAACAGCGACTCTCGGTGGAACCATTGCCTGCGGCCTCTCCGGTCCGGCACGGCCCTGGAAAGGCGCAGCGCGTGATTTCGTCCTAGGATCGCGCGTGATCAATGGCAAGGGCGAACTGCTCCGTTTTGGCGGGGAAGTGATCAAGAATGTCGCCGGCTACGATGTCTCGCGGCTGATGTGCGGTGCATTCGGTACGCTCGGGGTGCTCACGGAAGTCAGTATCAAGGTCGTTCCCGTTCCGCAGAAGAGCCTGACCCTCTCGATGGAGCTGGACCGAACCGAGGCGCTGGCGCGTGTGACCGAACTGTCACGCCAGCCCTGGCCCATCTCGGCCGCGGCCTGGTACCAGGGAGTACTCTGGATTCGATTGTCCGGCGCGGAAGCGGCGGTCGATCATGCATTCGCCAACCTGGGTGGCGAGCGATCGGAAGGGACCGGCTTGTGGAAGCGTATTCGTGAACAGACCCATCCGTTCTTCGACTCGACCCGCTCCCTGTGGCGACTTTCACTGCCGCAGGCCACACCGGCCATCGATCTTCCCGGTGAAGAGTTACTCGACTGGGGAGGAGCGCAACGCTGGCTGTTGAGTGACGAGGAAGGCACGAAGATCAGGAGCATCGCGAGTGAAGCCGGCGGACACGCGACCGCCTTTCGCAATCCACCGGACCGGGAGGACGCCTTCATGCCGCTTGCGCCACCGATGCTGGTGTTGCACCGGCGTATCAAGCAGGCTTTCGATCCCGGGGGCATTCTGAACCCTGGCCGCCTCTACCGGGAGTTGTAATGCAGACAAGACTCTCGTCATCGCTGCTGGAGACAGACTGGGGAAAGGAGGCAGACAGCATCCTGCGCACCTGCGTTCACTGCGGTTTCTGTACCGCAACCTGCCCGACCTACCAGCTGACGGGTGATGAGCTTGACGGACCGCGCGGACGCATCTATCTCATCAAGCAGGCGCTCGAGGAATCAACCGCCTCCGCAAAAACCCGCAAACATCTTGACCGCTGTCTCATCTGCCGCTCATGCGAAACCACCTGCCCTTCAGGAGTCCGCTATCACAACCTGCTGAAGATCGGAAAGCAGGCCGTCGATACGCACGTGCAGCGCTCGCTGAACGAGCGCCTCTTGCGCTGGGGCATGAGGACCCTGCTGCCCTACCCTGCGCGCTTTGCGCCCCTCTTCAAACTTGGCACTCTCTTCAGGCCATTGATGCCGGCGGCCCTGAAAGCGAAGATGCCGGTCGTCCACGAGCCGGGCGCTCGTCCCTCCCGAACGCATGAGCGAAACGTCATCCTCTTCGAGGGCTGTGTACAGTCAGTGGTGGCAACGAGTATCAATGCTGCCACACGCCGCGTGCTTGACCGGCTCGGAATCGGCTGCATCGCGGCGAACGGCGAGGGCTGTTGCGGTGCAGTCAGCAACCATACAGGAGACATCCCGGCCGGTGAGGCGATGGCGAGGCGCAACATCGACAGCTGGATGCCGCATCTCGATGCCGGTGCCGAGGCCATTGTCACCACCGCGAGCGCCTGTGGCCTCGAGATCCGTGAATACCCTGAATTGCTGAAAAATGACCCCGTCTATGCCGGCAAGGCGCAGCGTATTGCCAGTGCCTTGATGGATATCAGCCAGTTCCTCTCACAGTCTGTCGATAGCTCCGGTATGACGCTGTCGAAACCACTTCCGCAGATCAGCTTCCATGCCCCCTGCACATTGCAGCATGGCCTGAAGCAGGCCGGTACGGTGGAGGGCCTGCTGCAAAAGCTCGGGTTTAGCGTCAGGACACCAGCCGATGCCCATCTCTGTTGCGGTTCGGCCGGAACCTACTCGATCCTTCAACCGGACATGGCCCTGCAGCTGCGTGACAAGAAGCTGGAAAAACTCGATGCGGCAGGTGCCGATGTAGTCGCCACGGCAAATATCGGCTGCATGATGCATCTGCAATCGGGAACCGGGACAGAGGTGCGCCACTGGATCGAGATCCTCGACGCCTCGCTCGAGCGCGTCTAACCGCGCATGAGCCTTCCGCAAGCCGCCAGCTGCAGAGGCCACTCCAGCAGCTGGCGAGACCACCGGCGCGCCGAATCAGGCCGGTGCCTGTAGTGCTGCTGGCTGTGTATGGTGGCTAGTGAACGTGGCCATGGGCGATCTCGCTCTCATCGGCTTCACGGATCGCCACAACGGTGACATCAAAATTGAGCGTCACACCAGCCAGCGGATGATTCGCGTTGATACGCACCTGATCGCCCTCGACCGCCTCGACGAGCACCTGTTCTACCTCACCGCTCGGCCCCTTGGCCTCGAAGGCCATGCCGGGCTCGATCCTGTCGACGCCCTGGAACGCCGCAGCAGGAACATTCTGGATCAGCTCGGGGTTGATCTCTCCGAAACCCTCTTGCGGGGAAATCGAGACCTTGCAACTCTCTCCGACTGTTTTACCCGCCAGGGCTTGCTCGAGGGCTGGCAACAGGCTCTCGGCACCATGCAGATAATCCAGCGGCTTGCCGGGTTGTGTCGCGTCGAGCGTATTACCGTCGCCGTCAGTGAGTGTGAATGTGATTGAGACGACACGGTTGTTATCGACGTTCATGTAATTCCTCGTTGAATGTTTTCCTGAATACTAACCATAGCATTCATACGATGGCTCGCACGCAGCGAGCCGGGTTTGATGCACGATGGCGGCATCGCCGCCCGAGTGACAGGCTCAGATACCGTCGATGAAGGCGTCACGGTGTTTCTTGGCGTTCGTGAACATCTTCGTCAGGGTATCGATATCATCGTCGCGGATAGCTTTGGCGAGCTGCGTCATTTCGTCGGCGTAGGATTCGACCAGCGTTGCAACCGCATCCTTGTTGGCCACGCAGATATCCCGCCACATGATGGGGTTGCTCGAGGCAATCCGGGTGAAATCACGGAAACCACCGGCAGCATATTTGAAAATATCCTCCTCGTAGTCGACTCGTGACAACATGTCGACCAGTGCGAAAGCGAGCATGTGTGGCAGATGGCTGGTTGCGGCGAGCACCCGGTCATGATCGACCGGAGGCATGAGGTTGATCTCTGCACCGCAGTCACGCCACATGGCTTGCACACGCGCAATCGCGGACTCATTCGTCTCGCTGACTGGCGTCAGAATGACCCGGCGATTTTGATACAGTTCGGCGAAAGACGCCTCGACACCGTTCTTTTCCGTTCCCGCGATCGGATGGCCCGGCACGAAACCCGGCAGGACCTTGCCAAAGACAGCCTCGCAATCCGCAATGACACTGCCTTTCACACTGCCGCCATCGGTAATGATGGCATCTTCGACAAGGTGGCCCTTCATGGCCTCGAAGGCATCCCGCATCGCACCGAGCGGAACGGCGAGAAAAACCATGTCTGCACCCTCGACTGCTTCACCGATATCGTGCGTGAAACTGTCGATGACGCCAAGTTCGACGGCCTTCTCGAGGTTCTCCCTGCCGCGCCCACACCCAACGATTTCACCGACCTGACCGGCGGTTCGCAATGCACGTGCAAGCGAACCGCCGATCAGTCCCACACCGATGACGGCGAGCTTGTGGATGATCATGCGTTCATCGCCCGGCGAAATGCGGCCAGGAAGGTCTGGTTCTCTTTTT
>JASFFK010000047.1:0-11163 GCA_050124335.1 Chromatiales bacterium
AGATCAACATCAGCAACCAGGACGGCAAGGCGGTCTGCACCTATGGCGGCAAGCCGGATGGCAAGGCCTTCGACAACTCCATGGACTACCTCATGCACGCCACCGACGAGGACTGGACCTGCATGGGCGAAGGCAGCTTCGGTTGCGGCGCCATGGGAGCGATGACCACGGGCAAGCTCAAGTTCGACGGCCCCAAGATGGAAGCCATGGGCGTCATGGGCCCCTTCAATGCCTTCCTGAAACTCACCGGCACCATTGCTGGCGAGAAAGGCGCCTGTAACTGACCTTTCCCCATCTACCCGACCCTCCCGCCCGGGAGGGTCACCCCTCCCTGCTGTGACCATAGGTTAACAAACTTTCTTCCTCAATCTTTTCAATGCGTTAAGGCCATATCCGTATTTTTTGCGAAAAATCAGCTGGCACCAATATAAGAATCTGCTAAATTACGTACATACAGATTTTCAAGGACAAGCCTTTAAAGCATTAACGAGGTGAATGATGTTTGTTTGTGCGCATTACGAGGAAGTCGCAAAAAAGATGCGTCAAATCCCATTGGCGGTTCATGTTGGCTGGTTCATGCTCGGCGGGCTTCTGCTCGGCTTTGACTACTGGCTGCTGACCCTTGTCGGCATCGGCCTGCTGCTCTGGAGCGGACACAAGCTTGTCTTCCGTAGCCGGATTGCACTCTGCTGCCTGAAAAAGCGGCGCCGCGCCATCGAACGGGGCGAATCCCCGACCCCCTGCTTCGACTAGGGATTTCCCTTACCCGTCATGCGGCAACGCTGCCGCTGAATACCTTCAGGACGGGCCATTGAACCAGGCCCGGCAGCACTGAAGGTATCTCCTGACTGAAACACTCTGTAACCATTTGATTGTGAAATATCAATGGCAAGTATATTAGTATTTGCTAAATTAGAGTCAGGTTAAAAATCAGGGATTTCCCTGAGTAATGAGGTGAACCATGTTTGCTTGTGCACATGATGAAGAAAAAGCCGCAAAATTGCGTGAAAAGCCGCTGGCAGTCCAGGTGGGCTGGTTTATGCTGGGCGCGCTCTTGCTGGCCTTCGACATCTGCATTCTCACAATCACAGCTGCCGGCCTGCTCTTCTGGAGTGGACGACAGCTCTACCAGCGCATGCAGATGGCGATGTGCTGCCTGAAAACCCGGCGCAACGCCATGCAGCGTGGTGAAAAGACCAGGCCCTGCTTCAGTTTCGACACGCTAGTGTAGGCGATTCATCGCCTTCTGCAGATCCCCGCCAATGATGGTAGGGATCTCTTCGACGCCCCTCTCGATGGCTTCACGCATGAGCGCGTCCTCCTCCCTGGAAGGACGCTTGAGGACATAATCGACAACCAGGTTCCTGTCACCAGGATGCCCGATGCCGATACGCAGCCGATGGTAATCGGCCCCGATCGCCTTGTGGATATCCCGCAGGCCGTTGTGGCCACCGTGACCACCGCCTTTCTTTAGCTTGATTACACCCGGAGGCAGATCGAGTTCGTCGTGTACGACGAGCACCTCGGCCGGCTGCACCTTGTAGAAATTGCAGATGGCAGCGACTGACTGACCGCTGCGATTCATGTAGGTCATGGGTTTGAGCAGGTGACACTGCGCAGTGCCGATATCGACCCGGCAGGCGTCGCCGAAGAAACGTTTCTCTGGCCTGAATGCCCCCCGGTAACGCTCCGCGACAGCATCGACAAAATGGAATCCCGCGTTGTGACGCGTCAAGGCATACTTCTCGCCCGGGTTACCCAGCCCGACGATAAGCCTGATCGATGTCTGCTCTGGCATGGAACAGGAGAGTGGTGCAGAGCCGGGGCATCAGGAGCGATGCCCCGGCAGTCAGGAAGACTACTCTTCGCTTGCGGCTTCCTCGCCGCCTCCGATCTCTTCGCCGCCCTCTTCTTCCCCTTCGTCCGACTTGGAAGCGCGGGAAGCGAGAATGGTGACAACGGAGGAATCATGGTCCTCACCGAGCGCAAGCGCGGGAATCTCCACGCCCTTTGGCAGGCTGAGCTCGGAAAGATGGATCGAATCGCCGATATCGAGAGCGCTGCAATCGACCTCGATGTATTCGGGCAGGTCAGCAGGCAGACAGCTGATCTCGACCTCGGTCATGTTGTGCGATGCAGTACCGCCGCCCTTGACGCCAGGCGCCGTCTCCTCGTTGATGAAGTGCAGCGGCACCTGCATCTTGATGGCTGTTTTCTGGCTGATGCGCAGCAGATCCAGGTGCATGATGAACGGCTTCGCAGGATGGCGCTGAAGATCCTTCAGTACCACTTGCTGGCTGTCGCCACCCACATCCACGGTCAGGATGCTGGAGTAGAACGCCTCGTCCTCGAGAGCATGTGCCAGCTCGTTCTGCTTGACGGTGATCATCTCCGGCTCTTTGTCAGCGCCGTAGATAATGCCAGGTACCAGCCCCGCGTGACGCAGGCGGCGGCTCGCACCTTTCCCCATGTCACTGCGGGCTTCCGCGTTGATGGTCAGATTCTCAGACATCGGTTTCTCCCGTATTTACTGAGTAAAAAAACACCCCGCCAACCCGCGACCAGGTATTGGCAGGGTACCTCCGGAACCTGCGGGCATAGTGCCGCGGAGCCTCCGGTCGTCAGTCCACGAACAGCGAACTGACAGATTCTTCGTTACTGATACGCCGCATGGTCTCGGCCAGCAGGCCGGCAATGCTCAGCGGGCGTATCTTGACACACTCCTGGGCCGACGGACTCAGCGCGATCGAATTCGTCACGACAAGCTCGTCGAGGCGCGAGTTGCTGATGTTCATCACGGCCGGTCCTGACAGGACGGCATGCGAACAGTAGGCAACCACTTTTGCAGCGCCGTTATCCTTCAATGCGCCGGCAGCATGGCAGAGCGTGCCGGCGGTGTCGACCAGGTCGTCGATCAGGATGCAGGTCCTGCCCTCGACCTCGCCGATGATATTCATGACCTCGGAGACGTTGGCGCGCGGCCTCCGCTTGTCGATAATCGCCAGATCGGCCTCGTCGAGGCGCTTGGCGAGCGCGCGTGCGCGTACAACCCCGCCGACATCCGGCGATACCACGATCATGTCCGGATACTGCTGCATCCAGATATCCTGCAACAGGACCGGCGACGCATAGACATTATCGACAGGGATGTCAAAAAAGCCCTGGATCTGGTCTGCGTGCAGGTCCATTGTCAGCACCCGGTCGGCCCCGGCCGTACCGATCATCTTCGCTACCAGCCGCGCCGTGATCGGCACCCGGCTGGATCGGGACCTGCGGTCCTGGCGGGCATAACCGAAGTAGGGAATCACGGCAGTGACCCGACCCGCCGATGCCATGCGCATCGCATCGACCATGACCAGCAACTCCATGAGGTTGTCGTTGGTCGGTGCCGAGGTGGACTGGACCACGAAGACGTCGCGTCCGCGCACGT
Source organism: Chromatiales bacterium (assembly GCA_050124335.1). GTDB lineage: Bacteria > Pseudomonadota > Gammaproteobacteria > Chromatiales > Chromatiaceae > Sva-25. The sequence goes on from JASFFK010000047.1 coordinate 3,431, forward strand.
TCTCCTGGACCTCCACCATCACTTCGCCGTCACTGAACTGACCGACGATGGCCTTGCCGAGCGGCAGATTCAGATGTTCAACGATTTTTTCTGAAAGTTCCGGATTGGAATTTCCGGTGAACACCATCATACCGCTAGCTGACACGCCGGTACCCTCGTGAATGCGCCTGGAAAATGGCTGGGGCGGTAGGATTCGAACCTACGCATGCCAGAGTCAAAGTCTGGTGGCTTAACCGCTTGCCGACGCCCCAATAAATTTTTTCAGCCCGCCGGGTCTTGCCCGGAAACGGAAACCGCCTCAGCCAGGCGTTTCCGCAACGGGGATTCGTTGATCCCCTGCGCCGTGAAACTGCACCAGTCGTTCGGCAACTGCTGCTGCACGGCGCGCGCCTGATCACAATGATCAAACGCGAGAAACAGACATGCGCCGGTTCCCGTCAGCTTGACATCTCCGTAAGCTGACAGGAGATCCATCATCTCCGCGACCTGCGGATAGAGCTTTCTGACCACCGGAACGAAGACGTTCCGGCCGCCCCCGGCGACAAAGGCGGCTATTTTGATAGGTGGGCAATCTCTTGTCAAATCATCGTCGCGGAATAGTGCGGCCGTGGAGATCTGCACTGGCGGCACCACGACCAGGTAACAGGGTTCAGGTAGCGTAACCGGGGTGATCCTTTCGCCGACTCCCTCTGCCCAGCAGGCCTGTCCGCGCACGAAGACCGGGACGTCTGCGCCAAGTTGCAGACCAAGTGCGGCCAGCTGATCCTCGCCCAGCTTCGTACCCCAGAGATGATTGAGCGCGACGAGCACGGTTGCAGCATCGGAACTGCCGCCACCGAGCCCGCCGCCCATCGGCAGACGTTTGTCGATGGTGATGCGCGCACCCAGCGTCGAACCGGTCTGCTTCCTGAGAAGGAGTGCTGCGCGGTACAGCAGGTTCTGCGCATCCGGAACACCCTCGATATGACTGGCCAGCTCGATCTTGCCGTCGGGCGTAACCTCGATGGTCAGCGTGTCACCATAGTCAAGAAACTGGAAAACCGTCTGCAACAGGTGATAACCGTCGGAACGACGACCCGTGATATGCAGCATCAGGTTGAGCTTGGCCGGGGCAGGCCATGATGCCGGCTTCATTTCGCCTGCAGACGCTCCATCGTGGAGACCACGTAGGGATTTTCAGGATCGCGTTGCAGTGCGTCCATCCAGACTTTCATCGCCTTGTCACGCCAACCCCTGGCCCAGTAGACCTCGCCGAGATGCGCAGCGATTTCGCCGTCATCATCGGCAGAGGCTGCCTTTTCGAGAAATTCGATCGCCTCGTCGAGATTGCCGCGCCGGTAATGCACCCACCCCATGCTGTCGAGGATAGCGGCACTGTCGGGCATCAGCGCATAGGCCTTGCTGATCAGTTCGAAAGCCTCCTCGTAGCGCGTGGTTTCATCGGCCAGGGTATAACCGAGCGCATTCAGGGCCTGGGCATGATCCGGCTCCTGTTCGAGAACCTGGCGCAGGTCACGCTCGAGAATGCCGATGTCACCCATCTTTTCACCCTGCAGTGCGCGGGCGTAGAGCAGGTCATTGTGAAGCGGGAACTCCTCGAGTGCCTTGTCGAGCAGTTCCATCACCTCGATATCACGCCCCTCCTCGGACAGCACCGTGGCCTCCTCGAGATAGAGCCTTATGGCATCCTCGGGAGAGAGAAGGCGCTGTACTGTCAGCAGCTTGAGCGCTTCCTCGACTCTCTCCTGCTCGACGAGCAACCGCGACATCTGGATGCGCGCATCGGTCATGAGCAGGCCATCTACCTTCTCGTAGAGCTTGTAGGCTGCTTCGGGATTGCCGGTATTCTGTTCAACCTGGGCGAGAAAATAGTGGGCGCGATCACGCCGGCCGGGCTTGTCGAGCAGTGCGTTCCAGATCTCCCGCGCCTCCTCCCATTTCCCGAGCTCGATCGTGAGACCGCCGAGAGCCTGGCTGATTTCGTCATTGGCCGGCAGCGCGTCATGCAGAATCCTGAACTGCTCATAGGCCCCTTCATAGTTTTCGTGCGAAACCAGCCTCTCCGCCAAGGCCAGGCGCAACAGCTGGTTGTCCGGGAGCTCTTCCAGCCCCTCCCTGAGCGTCTCCTCACCGAGCGCTTCCTTCTCCTGCATTTCATACACGCGGCTCAACAGCAGCCAGATGCGCGGATCGCTCTTGCTCAGCGCAAGCGCCATTTTGAGGGCAGTCTCGGCACCGGCGTCATCCTTCATGCCGAAGAGCGCGACCCCGAGTGCGTATTGCGCGCCGGCGTCGTCGGCATGGCGCTCGGCCAGTGACTCGATGATTTCACGTGCGGCGGGCAACTCTTTCTGGTCGGAGACGACGATTGCGATCTGCATGAAGCCATCCTTGCCCTGTTTTTCTGCCGCTTGCATCAGGGATTCGACCGCGGTATCGGCACCCTCGATGTCACCGGACTTGATGCGCAGGATCAGCAGCGCCTGCCAGGCCTCGAGTTCATCGGGAGCAAGTTCAGTCCAGATTTGCGCAGCCTCGATCGTCTGCGGTGACTTGATGTGCAGGCCAATGCGCGTGGCGCGGCTGGCCACATCGACATCGAGCGCGTGGGGGACCACTTTCATGTAATGTTCGAAGGCGGACTCCAGGTCACCCTGCCCGACCGCCACTTCGGCAGCCAGGAAATGAAACATCATCTCCGGGTTGTCGAATACATCCCCCTGGTCCGCGGACAATGCGACAGGCAAGAGAAGAACTGTCGCGACCGAAAGGGCCGCAACGCGTTGAATAAGAGAAAATTTCATCTGATCAGTATATCGGGATGCCTGCGGTTTTTTCCAATACTATTAGAGTGTTGATACAATAAGGCGATTTTCCGTAAACCAGACCCTGTATGCTGCTCTCCGTCGGCCTCAACCACAAGACCGCACCTGTGCATATCCGCGAACGCCTTGCGTTCGGGCCGGATATCGTCGTTGCTGCGTTGCGCGGCCTCAGGGAACAGGCCGGCGTCGATGAAAGCATCATCCTCTCGACCTGCAATCGCACAGAGATCTACTGCGCTGGCGATGAGGAGAGCTGCAACCGCGTGAGTGACTGGATGTGCAGCTTTCATGGCCTCGAGCATGACGAGGTCTCGCCCTACCTTTACGCCCACTGCGCCGACGATGCCATCGAGCATCTGATGAAAGTGGCATGTGGCATCGACTCGCTGGTGCTCGGAGAGCCGCAGATACTCGGCCAGGTGAAGGATGCCTGGCAGACAGCCCGCTCGGCCAACGCCTGCGGGAAGCTGCTCGACCGTCTTTTCCAGCATACCTTCAGCGTGGCCAAGCAGGTGCGCACCGACACGGCCATTGGCAACAGCCCGGTTTCGGTTGCTTTCGCCGCCGTGAGCCTCGCAAAACAGATCTTCGCCGATCTCGAGGAACAGACAGCCCTGCTGATCGGTGCCGGCGAGACCGTTGAACTGGCTGCACGTCACCTGCACCAGCAAGGCGTTGGCCGCATCATCATCGCCAACCGCACAGTCGAAAAGGCCCGCAAGGTTGCAGAGCAGTTCGACGGATTCGCAATCGGCCTGCCTGAAATCGCGACCCACCTGGCAGAGGCAGACGTGGTCATTTCCTCGACAGCAAGTCCGCTTCCCATCCTGGGCAAGGGCATGGTCGAAAGCGCACTGAAGGTGCGGCGCCACAAACCTGTCTTCATGGTCGATATTGCCGTGCCACGCGATATCGAAACCGAGGTCGGCAATCTCGACGACATCTATCTCTACACCGTGGATGACCTGCAGGAGGTCATCCAGGACAACATGCAATCGCGCCAGCAGGCCGCCGAGCAGGCACTCGAGATCATCGAGCAGCAGGTGAGCGAGTACAACAATTGGCTGCGATCCCTTGACGCGGTGTCACTGATCCACTCCTTCCGCAGCCAGGCCGAGAAGGAACGGGACGCGATTCTGGAACGCGCACTGAACCAGCTCGGCAACGGCAAGGATCCCGAAGAAGTCCTGCAGTTCCTTGCCCACACGCTGACCAACCGCCTTCTGCACACGCCCAGCGCCCAGATGCGAGAGGCGAGCACCAGCGGCCAGACAGAGCTGCTCGAAGCAGCTAACAAACTCTTTCAACTGAAGGGATGAAGGAGTCCATCCGCCGCAAGCTGGAGCAGGCCTCGGACCGCTACCAGGAGATCACCGCGCTTCTCTCCGAAGCCGGGGTGCAGAACGACCAGGACCAGTACCGCGCGCTGACAAAAGAGTATGCCCAGATCGAGCCTGTCGTGCAGACCTGGCATCAGTACGTCGCGCTCGAGCATGATATCGAGAGCGCCAACGAGATGCTGGCCGATCCGGAGATGGCGGAACTCGCCGAAGAGGAACTGAAAACAGCCCAACAGCGCCGCGAGCAACTCGAGCCGGAACTCCAGGCGCTGCTGATCCCGCCCGATCCGAACGACGACAAGAACATCTTTCTCGAAATCCGTGCCGGCACAGGCGGCGCCGAGGCCGCGCTTTTCGCCGGTGACCTGCTGCGTGCCTACCTGCGATATGGCGAATCGCGCGGCTGGAAGAGCGAAACCATCAGCGAGAGCCCGGGCGAGATGGGCGGCTACAAGGAGGTCGTGGTACGCATCAGCGGCAGGAATGTCTACTCCCGCCTCAAGTTCGAATCCGGCACACACCGCGTGCAACGGGTCCCCGAGACCGAGTCACAGGGACGTATCCACACCTCGGCCTGCACAGTCGCAATCCTGCCCGAAGCCGAGGAGGTCGATGCAATCGACATCGATTCCGGTGACCTGCGCATCGATACCTACCGTGCATCGGGCGCCGGTGGCCAGCACGTCAACAAGACGGACTCGGCTGTGCGCATCACGCACCTGCCAACCGGCATCGTTGTCGAGTGCCAGGACGAGCGCTCGCAACACAAGAACAAGGCACGCGCGCTGTCGCTGCTGCAGTCCCGGCTCCTTGACCAGGCGCGCCAGGCCGCTGTCGACGAGCGCGCTGCGTCACGCAAGCTGCAGGTCGGCAGCGGTGACCGTTCCGAACGTATCCGTACCTACAACTACCCGCAGAACCGCATCACCGATCACCGCATCAACCTGACGCTCTACAAGCTCGACGAGATCATGGAAGGAGGCTTCGACCATCTCTTCGATCCGCTGATCCAGGAGCACCAGGCCGAGCTCATCGCAAGCCTCGCGGACGAATGAGCATCAGCATCGGGGCAGCGCTCGACCAGGCCGTTGCACGCCTGAAGCCGGTCGTCGATCTGCCACATCTCGAGGCAGAACTGCTGCTCTGTCACATCGTCGGAAAACCCCGCACATGGCTCGTTGCCTGGCCGGAGAAACGTTTGACGGACAGGGAACTCGCCGGCTTCATGGAACTGGTCGAACAGCGCGAACAGGGTGCGCCCGTTGCCTACCTGACGGGCGAGCGTGAATTCTGGTCACTGTCGCTGAACGTCACAGAAGACACCCTCATCCCCCGCCCGGAAACCGAACTGCTGGTCGAAACAGTGCTGGAGCGCTTCGCTGACAGGCCGAAGCTCACGCTCGTGGACATGGGCACTGGCAGCGGCGCCATCGCGCTGGCCATCGCGAAAGAGAGGCCGGCATGGAGAGTGATTGCCACGGACATCTCTGCAGCAGCACTGGCCGTCGCAAAAACAAACGCGCAGCAACACGGCATCACCAATGTCAGCTTCCTGCAGGGAGACTGGTATGACGCCTTGCCGACAGAGACCCATGTCGATGTCATCGTCAGCAACCCGCCCTATGTCGCAGAAAAGGATCCTCACCTGGAACAGGGCGATGTCCGCTTCGAGCCGCGCCACGCACTGGCTTCCGGCAACGACGGGCTTGATGACATCCGCAAGCTGCTTCCCGGCGCCATCGTGCACCTCGGGGATGGCGGTTCTATCCTTGTGGAGCATGGCAACACCCAGGGCGCGGCCGTACGCGATCTCATGCGCCACTTCGGCTACCGGGAAATCCGGACGCTGCGCGATCTGGAGGGGCACGAAAGAGTCACGCTCGGCATCTACCGGGCGATGCCAATCTAGCCCTGTCCGCAAATCAGGATCCCGTATTCTCGTCCCGGCCATTAACCCTGCGCCGGCAAAGGCTTTTCAAAGCAGGTGATTTCGACTATCTTGAGACCCATGGAAGAGACCAGCATCAAACACCGGGAAATTGTCTTCGACAGCAATCACCCGGACCCGCAACAGGGCAAGACCGCGGCACTGAGACTCTCCGATGTGCCGGGCGTGCTGGATGTGCAGGTCATCTCGGATACTGCCATCAAGGTCAGCTACCATCTGCTGGAGATCGATCTGCAGCAGATTGAGAATGGTCTCGTCGATGCCGGCTTCCATCTCAGCGGCAAGCTGATCTACAAGCTCAAGCGCGCCCTCTATTACTATACGGAAGAGACGGAGCGTGCCAACAAGGGCTGCTGTAAAACCGACCCCAACTGCACTCGCAAGGTGTTTATCGAGCGCTACAAGCAGATCCGTCACGGCTGTCGTGATGACCGCCCTGATCACTGGCGCCGCTATCTCTGAGCCCTGCCGGCCGCATCTTCGCTACAATCTGCATTTTGCCAGCACGGACACCCTCCCACTGTGCCTCTTGACCCGGACATCATCAGAAAACTCCGCCAGGAGATCAGCTTCATCGAGACACTGAAGGGAAGGCAACTCCATTTCAGGACCACATGGGGGCTCTTTTCACCGAAAGCTATCGATGAAGGCACCCGCCTGCTGCTCGAACATCTCGAGGTGGAATCGGATGACCGCGCCATCGATCTCGGCTGCGGCTATGGGCCGATCGGACTGACCATCGCGGCGCTGGCATCGCAGGGCAATGTGCTGATGGTGGACAAGGACTTCGTTGCCGTGGAGTATGCCAACCGCAATGCAGAGCTCAACCATTTGCACAACGCGAAAGCGATGCTCAGCGACGGCCTGAAACACATCGGCAAGAAAAAGTTCACGCTCGCTGTAACCAACCTGCCCGCCAAGACCAGCAACGAGCACTACTACCTCTTTTTCCAGGACATCTATGAACACCTCGAACCGGGCGGACGCTTCTATGTCGTCGTAATCTCGGGATTACGGAACTTCATCAAGCGCGCCTTCAACGAGGTCTTTGGTAACCACAAGAAGATCAAGCAGGGGAAGAGTTACACAGTGGCAATGGCAGTGAAAAAGTGAACTTTTTATCACTTCGAGAAAGGCATTTCAGAATCGCTTCGGCATGACTTGATTTGATGCGCGCATCGGCGCGCACCCGAGTGACTTTTGTTCCGGCAAAAGTCACCAAAACCATTCGCTCTGCTGTGCACAGATGCAGAAATGCCGCGACGCCAGGATGGCGTGGAGCGGTCGACACGCACCCCTTCGGGTTCCCTCGCCTACCAGCTCAAACAGGCGAGGCCGTAAACTCGCTGCGCTCAAACATACGGGCTCTTGTCTCCTGTTTGACCTTCGTCGCCCGGTTGCGCGTAAGTCGCAATTGGTGCAACTCTTAATACCAGTCGTAGAAGCCCGCGCCGTGGGCGAATGATCGCCGAGTGAGCTCGGCTCCTGCAGATCTGGCTGAACGGTCCGGGCCAGTTCCCTTCTAACGCGTCGAGCATCGCAGTCCCTGACAGGAGAAAAGCGAGGCGTGTCTGAGCGCAGTGAGTTGGCGAGCGCCTGTCAGGGACGCAAAGCGCAGAG
>JASFFK010000048.1:0-10988 GCA_050124335.1 Chromatiales bacterium
GAGGGCTTCCGCAAGCGGGAGGCTGCCGTGATCGATGAACTGACGCAACTCGATCAACGGGTTGTCGCGACTGGCGGAGGTGCTGTCCTGCTGCCGGAAAACAGACGCAATCTTGCGGCAAGGGGGTATGTCATCTACCTCCATTGCTCGACCGATCAGCAATACGAGCGAACTGCAAAGGACAAGGGGCGCCCGCTGCTCGATACCGACAACCCGAAGGAAAAACTCGATGAACTCATGGAAGAACGCCTGCCGCTCTACAGGGAGACGGCCGATCTCGAGGTGACGACAGAACAGCGTGGCGCAGCCAGCGTGGTGAAGGAGATCATCAGCAAGATCGAGGAGCTATGACAGGCGCCGCAGACCTGAGAACCCTGACTGTCGAACTCGGTGACCGAAGCTACCCGATCATCATCGGACCCGGTGCCATCGGCGACAGCGCAAACTTCACCCCCTGGATCCGCTCGCGTCAGCTGCTCATCGTGACGAACGAAACAGTCGCCCCGCTCTACCTCGCCAGGCTCACGCAGACGCTGGAGCCACATTACCGGATCGCCTCGGTCATCCTGCCGGATGGTGAGGAATACAAGACCCTCGATGTCCTGAACCGGATCTTCGACAAGCTGCTCGAAGAACGTTTTGACCGCGGCTGTACACTGCTGGCGCTTGGCGGCGGAGTCGTCGGTGACATGACAGGCTTTGCGGCCGCCTGCTACCAGCGAGGCGTGGATTTCGTACAGGTGCCAACGACGCTGCTCTCGCAGGTCGACTCGTCAGTCGGCGGCAAGACCGGCGTCAACCACCCGCTCGGTAAAAACATGATCGGTGCCTTTCACCAGCCGCGATGCGTCATTGCCGACACGGATACACTCAATACCCTGCCCGACAGGGAGCTTTCCGCCGGCCTGGCGGAAGTCATCAAGTATGGCCTGATCAACGATCCCGACTTCTTCGCCTGGCTCGAGAACAATATGGCTGCACTGATCGCGCGCGAACCGGATGCACTGGCCTATGCCATCGAACGCTCCTGCAGCGACAAGGCAGAGGTGGTCGCGGCCGACGAGATGGAGGCCGGCCAGCGTGCGCTGCTGAATCTCGGGCATACCTTCGGCCACGCCATCGAGAACGGCATGGGTTACGGCCAGTGGCTGCATGGTGAAGCTGTCGGGGCGGGAATGTGCATGGCTGCGCGTTTCAGTGTCGATCTCGGGTTGATGCCGGAATCGGATGCGCAGCGTACCGTCGATCTGGTTGGCAGGGCTCGCTTGCCGGTTGAGCCCCCGTCTGCCTCTGACATCGACAGCACCAGGTTCCTGCAGCTGATGTCCGTCGACAAGAAGGTTCAGGATGGCCAGCTGCGACTGGTGCTCATGCAGGGTATCGGCAAGGCGTTTATTGCATCTGATTTCAGCCTCGAGGCACTGGCGCAGAGCCTCGACCGGATGATACCTTCCTGATTGCATACAGTGTCTGATAACGGGAAGACTCCATGGGCATGATTATCGCCGTCGCCAACCAGAAGGGTGGTGTCGGCAAGACGACAACGACCGTCAACCTGGCGGCGGCCATCGCGGAATCAGGCGCCCGGGTTCTGCTCATCGATCTCGACCCGCAAGGCAATGCCACGACCGGCGTCGGTATCGACAAGTATCAGGCCGAACTCACCACTTATGACCTCCTGCTCGAACGTGTTCCGGTCGATCGCATACGCAAGCGCGCCGAGGGCGCCGGGCTCGACCTCCTGCCTTCCAACAGTGATCTCACTGCTGCAGAGGTCGGCCTCATGAATGCCCCCTCGGGGGAGCTGCGTCTCAAGCAGATGCTCGAACCGGTTGCTGCGGAATACGACTACATCTTTATCGATTGCCCTCCATCGCTGAACATGCTGACGCTGAACGCGCTTGTTGCTGCGAATCGTGTGCTTGTTCCGCTGCAGACGGAGTATTATGCCCTCGAAGGTCTCTCGTCCCTGATCGATACGGTGGAACAGGTGCGCTCCAGCAGGAACCCCGGACTTGAAATCGACGGGATCGTGCGTACCATGCACGATCACCGCAACAGGCTCGGTGCGGACGTCTCCGCACAGCTGCTGAACCATTTCGGCGAAAAGGTGTATCGCACGGTTATTCCACGCAACGTGCGTGTCGCAGAGGCGCCAAGCCACGGCCTGCCGGTCATCGCCTACGACAGGCATTCACGCGGGGCTGCAGCCTATGCGGTGCTCGCAGAAGAGATGCTCAAAAGACATCGGGAACAGACATGATGACGACAAAAAATCGCGGTCTCGGACGCGGACTGGATGCGCTTCTCGGCGGCGGTGCCAGGAAAGGTGCCGACGAACAGGAAGAGAAGGGCGAACAGCAGAGTCCGGCCACGGGTGCGGTGTCACAGCTCGGTATCGAGCTGATCCAGCGCGGTCGTTACCAGCCTCGCCGCCACTTCGACGAAGAGAAACTGCAGGAGCTTGCCGACTCCATCTCGGCCCAGGGCGTCGTGCAGCCGATCGTCGTCCGACCGGTTGGAAATGTCTACGAGATCATCGCCGGCGAGCGTCGCTGGCGCGCAGCGCAGCTTGCCGGCCTGCATGAAATTCCGGCAGTCATTCGTGATGTCGATGACCAGGCCGCCATGGCCATGGCGCTCATCGAAAATATCCAGCGCGACGATCTCAACCCGCTCGAGGAAGCCGGAGCATTGCATCGCCTGCTCGAAGAGTTCGGCCTCACGCACCAGGAGATTGCCCAGGCTGTCGGCAAGTCTCGCACCACGGTGACCAATCTTCTGCGCCTGCTCGAGCTGGAGCCGGAAGTCAAGACATGGCTCGATGAAGGCAAGATGGAAATGGGACATGCCCGCGCAATCCTCGGATTGACCGGGAAAACCCAGGTCGATGCCGCGAAAGAGGTCGTCAGGAGTGGCCTGTCTGTGCGCGAGACCGAAAAACTCGTGCGTCGGCTGCAGGGCCAGGCGTCAAAACCACCCAAAAAGGAGACGCCCGTCGATCCCGACATCCGTTCACTCGAGCGGGATCTCAGTGACAAACTCGGGGCGCGTGTTTATCTTCAGTCAGGGAACAAGGGCAAGGGCAAGCTTGTTATCAGCTACAATTCACTGGATGAGCTCGAGGGCATTCTGGCGCATATCAAGTGAGGGAGCTGCTGCCTCTCCGGAGACTTGATTTTTCGCAACGCACAGAGCGTGATTTAAGGGACGGCGAACGGGAAAATTTCGAAATATCAGCAGGTTCTGATATTGCATTGCAACATAATGGTCATTGCAAAACTGGTTTTATAGACCGATCGTTTGACCTTATTTTGGCATTCCCTTATACTTTTCGCCGTTTTTTGGTCTGTTTCACAGGCTTCGCAGTGCGAACTTACCCTCCCGAAAGGGTCTGGAAAATGGTCATCACACAACTGGTGTTGACCCTGTTTCTGTGCCTTGTTTTACTGTTTTTCGGCAAGGAAGCAGCCGTCTCGGGCGTCGCGGGGGGGATTGCCGCAACGGCAGGTACGCTGCTGTTTGCATTGAAACTGTTCGGCCGCTACCGTGCCGATGAACCGGGCCAGATGCTCGGCGGCATCCTGGGCGCCGAATTCGCGAAGCTGGTTGTGATGATGCTGATATTCGCGGCAGCGATCCGGTGGTACGAGCCACTCAATATCGTTGCCATGCTGGCGGTCTGGCTGGTCGTGCACCTGGCCCCCGGTATCATGATTGCGGTCACAGGTAACAACAAAGAGTCAAAGAGATAACGATGGCATCCGGTACCCTGACATCAGGTGAGTACATCAAGCACCACCTGACCAACCTGACCTTCGGCAAGAATCCGCAGACCGGCGAATGGGGCCTGGCGCATACCGCGCAGGAAGCGGCGGATATGGGATTCTGGGCCATCCATGTCGATACCATGTTCTGGTCGATCCTGCTCGGCGGCCTTTTCGTCTTTTTCTTCGCACGCAGTGCTTCCAGGGCTACGGCCGGTACTCCATCCGGTTTCCAGAACTTCGTCGAGTGGATTGTCGATTTCATCGACGAGAGCGTGCGAGACTCCTTCTCCGGCAAGAATGCGCTGATCGCACCGCTGGCACTGACCGTGTTCGTCTGGATCTTCCTCATGAACGCCATGGATCTGGTGCCGGTCGACCTCATTCCATGGCTTGCCGGCATGGTGGGAATCCACTTCCAGAAGGTGGTGCCGACGACCGACCCCAATGCGACCTTCGGCATGGCGATCGGCGTCTTCATCCTGATGCTCTATTACAGCCTCAAGATCAAGGGTGTCGGCGGATTTGCCGCCGAACTGACGCTGCATCCGTTCGAGGCGAAGAACATCTTCATCAAGATCCTGTTCATCCCGGTCAACTTCTTTCTCGAGTTTGTCTCGCTCATCGCGAAACCAATCTCGCACTCCCTGCGTCTTTTCGGCAACATGTACGCGGGCGAGATGATTTTTATCCTGATCGCGCTGATGTATAACGCGGGTATTGTCCTTGGCGTCGTGGGCGGTGGCCTGCAGTTCGTCTGGGCCGTGTTCCACATCCTCATCATTACCCTGCAGGCGTTCATCTTTATGACACTGACAGTGGTCTACATGGATATGGCGCACTCGGAACACTGATTCAACACTTTGTTTTAATTTCAACTTCAATCATCTGGAGACAATCATGGAATCTGCACTGCTCTATATTGCTGGCGCCCTTATGATGGGTCTTGGTGCACTCGGTGCTGCTGTCGGCATCGGTATCCTCGGTGCCCGCTTCCTCGAAGGCGCTGCCCGTCAGCCCGAGCTGATCCCGATGCTGCGCACCCAGTTCTTCATCGTGATGGGCCTGGTTGACGCCGTACCAATGATCGCGGTCGGTCTGGCAATGTACGTGCTCTTCGCCGTTGCCTAAGAGACTTCCCCTCATACATCGAAGCAATCACGTTACTTAACGGGGAAAGAGCATGAACATCAATCTGACCCTCATCGGACAGTTGCTTGCGTTCGTCGTGTTCGTGTGGTTCACGAAGAAATTCGTCTGGACCCCGATCATCGCGGCGCTCAATGAGCGCAAGGCGAAAATCGCCGACGGCCTGGCTGCCGCAGAGCGCGGTCAGCACGAGCAGGAGCTGGCGAAAGAGAGAGCGGTCGAGGAACTCAAGAAGGCCAAGGCGCAAGCCGCCGAGATCATCAATCAGGCGAACAAGCGTGCCAACGAAATCGTTGATGAAGCCAAGGAGAACGCCAGGTCCGAGGGCGAGCGTATCCTTGCTGCAGCACAGGCCGACATCGAGCAGGAAACCAATCGTGCACGTGAAACGCTGCGCGCCAGGGTTGCCGAACTGGCCGTGTCCGGTGCAGAGAAAATTCTTCGCCGCGAGATCAACGCAGACACCCACAGCGAAGTGCTCGACGCTGTCGCAAAGCAACTCTGAGGCTGAAGTATGGCCCAGGAAGCATCAACCATCGCACGACCCTACGCGGAAGCGGTTTTTGACCGCGCCAGGGAAACAGGATCGCTTGACCAGTGGTCGGACATGCTGGCCTTTGTCGCCGCCATCATGCAGGACGACACCCTGAAGGCAGTGGTCAACAATCCGAACATGACCGATGCGCAGATCACGGCGCTCGTTCTCGATATCGCAGGAGAGCGCGTGTCCGGCGAGGGCGCGAACCTGGTCAGGCTGCTCGTCGAGAACGACCGCCTGGGCATCGTGGCGCAGATCGCGCAGCAGTTCGAGGAACTCAAGAGCCGCGAGCAGGGCAGGCTCGACGTACTTGTCACGACCGCGTTTCCGCTCAGCGAGGGGCAATCCGGTGCGATCGCCAGTGCGCTGAAGGAAAAACTTGGGCGCGACATCAACATTACCAGCGTCGAGGATCCCGAACTCATCGGCGGCATGCATATCCGGGCCGGCGACCTTGTCATCGACGGGTCTGTCCAGGGGCAGCTGAAACAGCTGGCAAACGAATTGGGAATTTAAGCGAGAAGCCAACATGCAACTCAATCCATCTGAAATCAGTGAGCTGATCAAGAGTCGCATCGAGAAATTCGATGTAAAGACAGAAGCCCACAATGAAGGCACCATCGTCGGCGTTACCGACGGCATCGTGCGCATTCACGGCCTGGCAGACGTCATGTCCTACGAAATGCTCGAGTTCCCGGGCAACATCTTCGGCCTGGCACTGAACCTCGAGCGCGATTCGGTCGGCGCCGTTGTTCTCGGTGACTACAAGAGCCTGACTGAAGGTGACCGGGTCAAGTGTACCGGCCGCGTTCTGGAAATCCCGGTCGGCGAGGCCATGCTCGGCCGCGTTGTGGATTCACTCGGCAACCCGCTCGACGGCAAGGGGCCTATCGAAGCCGCAGAAACCTCTCCGCTGGAGAAGGTTGCACCGGGCGTCATCGAGCGGAAGTCGGTCGACCAGCCGGTCCAGACGGGCATCAAGTCCATCGACGCCATGGTGCCGATCGGTCGCGGCCAGCGCGAGCTCATCATCGGCGACCGCCAGACCGGAAAGTCGGCGATTGCCATCGACGCCATCATCAACCAGAAGGATACGGGCATCAAGTGTGTCTACGTCGCGGTTGGCCAGAAGGCATCGACGATCGCACAGGTCGTGCGCAAGCTCGAGGAGCACGGCGCGATGGACAACACCATCATCGTCGCGGCGCCTGCGGCAGACTCTGCCGCGATGCAGTTCATCGCCCCCTATGCAGGTTGCACGCTTGGCGAATACTTCCGCGATCGCGGCGAGGATGCACTGATCATCTACGACGACCTCACCAAGCAGGCATGGGCCTACCGCCAGGTCTCCCTGCTGCTGCGCCGTCCGCCGGGACGGGAAGCCTACCCGGGTGACGTCTTCTACCTGCACTCGCGCCTGCTCGAGCGCGCCGCGCGTGTCAACGAGGAGTATGTCGAGAAATACACCAACGGCGCCGTGAAGGGCAAAACCGGCTCGCTGACCGCGCTGCCGATCATCGAGACCCAGGCAGGTGACGTTTCGGCGTTCGTTCCGACGAACGTTATCTCGATCACCGACGGCCAGATCTTCCTCGAGACCGATCTCTTCAACGCCGGCATTCGTCCCGCGATCAACGCCGGCTTGTCGGTTTCACGTGTCGGTGGTGCCGCACAGACCAAGATCATCAAGAAACTCGGTGGCGGTGTGCGTCTTGCGCTCGCCCAGTATCGCGAGCTCGCGGCATTCTCCCAGTTCGCGTCCGATCTCGATGAAGCCACGCGCGCCCAGCTCGATCGCGGTGCCCGTGTTACCGAACTCATGAAGCAGGACCAGTATGTGCCGCTGTCGGTCGCAGAGATGGCCGCCTCCCTGTTCGCGGCGAACGAGGGTTACCTCGACGATGTCGACGTCAACAAGGTCGTCGATTTCGAGAAAGCGATGCTCGGTTACATGAACTCTTCACAGAAAGAGCTCATGGACAGGATCAACACCGAGGCGGACTACAACGACGAAATCGAACAGGCGCTGCATGACGCAATGAAATCCTTCAAGGAAAGTCACACCTGGTAAGGGTTGCCGGAGATTAGCGAATGGCTGTCGGTAAAGAGATACGCACACAGATCAACTCGGTCAAGAGCACCCAGAAGATCACCAGTGCCATGGAAATGGTTGCTGCCTCCAAGATGCGCAAGGCGCAGGATCGCATGGCGAGCTCGCGCCCCTATGCCGAGAAGATGCGCCAGGTTATTGCGCATCTTTCCCAGGCGCATCCGGAGTACAAGCATCCCTACACGCAGGATCGCGAGATCAGGCGCGTCGGCTACATCATCGTCTCATCCGACCGCGGCCTCTGCGGGGGCCTCAACAGCAACCTCTTCCGCAGGCTGCTCAGGGAGATCGTCGAGCACCAGAAAAACGGGATCGAGGTCACTTTCTGCACGATTGGCTCCAAGGCACAGGGCTTTTTCTCGCGCTTTGGCGGCGAGATCCTCGGCCAGGCACATCATCTCGGGGATACACCGAAGCTCGAGGACCTGATCGGTACTGTCAAGGTCATGCTCGACGCATTCGATGCAGGAGAACTCGATCTGATCAATGTGGCCTTCAACTCCTTCGTCAATACCATGACGCAGGCCCCGACGATCGAACAGCTCGTGCCAATCGCGCCATCCGACGAGAAAGCGTTGCGCCACCACTGGGATTACATCTACGAGCCAGATGCGAAAGAGGTCCTTGATGGCCTGCTGACCCGTTACGTCGAGTCACTGGTCTACCAGGCGGTCGTCGAGAACGCGGCATGCGAGCAGTCCGCACGCATGGTTGCCATGAAAGCCGCGACCGACAATGCCGGCAACCTCATCGACGAGCTCGAGCTGATCTACAACAAGGCGCGCCAGGCGGCAATTACGCAAGAGATCTCGGAAATCGTCAGTGGTGCTGCGGCGGTTTAACAGTAAAGAATTGAATTGAAAACGAGGAACCAGAAATGAGTTCGGGTAAAGTGGTAGAAATCATCGGCGCTGTCGTGGACGTAGAGTTCCCGCGCGACGCGATGCCAAAGGTTTACGACGCACTGACTATCGAATCCGTCGGACTGACACTCGAGGTTCAGCAGCAACTGGGCGACGGCGTTGTCCGTACCATCGCCATGGGTTCGACCGACGGTCTGCGCCGCGGCGTCGACGTTGACAACACCGGTGCCGCCATCTCGGTTCCTGTCGGCCAGGCCACTCTGGGCCGCGTCATGGACGTCCTCGGCAATCCGGTTGACGAGGCTGGCCCCATCGCCACCGAAGAACGCATGCCGATTCACCGTGCACCGCCATCTTTTGATGAGCAGGCCGCATCAACGGAAATCCTCGAGACCGGCATCAAGGTGATCGACCTCGTCATGCCGATCGCCAAGGGCGGCAAGATCGGCCTGTTCGGCGGTGCGGGTGTCGGCAAGACCGTCACCCTCATGGAGCTCATCCGCAACATCGCGGTCGAGCACTCCGGCTTCTCGGTTTTCGCGGGCGTCGGCGAGCGGACCCGTGAAGGAAACGACTTCTACTACGAGATGGAAGAGGGTGGTGTTCTCGACAAGGTTGCGCTGGTCTACGGCCAGATGAACGAGCCGCCCGGCAACCGCCTGCGCGTTGCCCTGACCGGCCTGACCATGGCGGAATACTTCCGTGACGAGGGCCGTGACGTTCTCATGTTCGTCGATAACATCTACCGCTACACCCTCGCGGGTACCGAGGTCTCGGCCCTTCTCGGCCGGATGCCTTCTGCGGTTGGTTACCAGCCGACACTGGCCGAGGAGATGGGTGTCCTGCAGGAGCGCATCACCTCGACCAAGACCGGCTCGATCACCTCGTTCCAGGCCGTTTACGTTCCGGCGGACGATCTCACCGACCCGTCGCCGGCCACGACCTTCGCGCACCTCGACGCAACGCTCGTCCTGTCGCGCCAGATCGCCGAGCTGGGCATCTACCCGGCGGTCGATCCGCTCGACTCCACCTCGCGTATCCTCGACCCTAACGTCGTCGGCGAGGAGCACTACCGTGTTGCACGCGCCGTGCAGGGAACACTGCAGCGCTACAAGGAGCTCAAGGACATCATCGCGATCCTCGGTATGGACGAACTCTCCGAGGACGACAAGCTGACAGTTGCCCGTGCGCGGAAACTGCAGCGCTTCCTGTCACAGCCCTTCTTCGTCGCGGAAGTCTTCACGGGTGCGTCGGGCCGCTATGTCAGCCTCAAGGACACCATCGCCAACTTCAAGGCGATCGTCGAGGGTGAGTACGACCACCTGCCCGAGCAGGCCTTCTACATGTGCGGCACCGTCGACGAGGCTGTCGAGAAAGCCAAGAAGATGAAAGGCTGAGACTGAAACCAGAGGTAACAGGCAATGGCTATGACTATTCATGTCGACATCGTCAGCGCAGAAGGCCAGATCCACTCGGGTCTTGCCGAGATGGTCTATGCACCGGGCGTCATGGGTGAGCTCGGTATCGCGCCCCGCCATACCCCGCTTGTTACCCGCCTCAAGCCGGGCGAAGTCCGTATCGAGGAGAAGGCCGGCGGCGAGCAGGCCCACTACTTCATCTCCGGCGGCATGCTCGAGATCCAGCCGCACCTCATCACCATCCTGGCCGACACGGCAGTCCGTGCAACCGACCTCGACGAGGCCGCTGCACTCGAAGCCAAGAAGCGCGCCGAGGAAGCGATGAAAGATCGCAGCGCGGACTTCGAATACGCCCAGGCTCAGGCCGAACTTGCCGAAGCTGCCGCACAGCTGCGCGCCATCGAGAACCTGCGCAAAATGCGCAACAGGCGCGGCTGATCAGCCTGTTCGGGACTTTTCCCGACAAGATCGAAACAAAACCGGGCAAATGCCCGGTTTTTTCATGAAGATCCAAATCCGGAAGATCCATTTTCAATACGAGACACCCACTTTTTAGCATTCTCAATGAGAGACACCCACCTTTTCAGCCATTCCAACATTTCCAATACAAGACACCCACCAGTTCCGGATTCAAGTCGGGGGGCAATTCAACATGTTCAATTCGGGACATCCACCTTTTGCCATCCCCCGTTCACAAGTAAGGTATTAACTATGCATATGAACATCTGCCTGGTTCAGCACGCTCCGCCAGGGGAGCAGGTCATGCATCCATGTTGCCAAGCCAGCTAAACACCGGATCGCCACAACTTCGCATTTTGTCGAAGAGCAAAACAGGATAAAATCTTACAATTGCTGCTTTCGATACGGGACATCCATCTTTTGACATCCGGTTCCGGCGAGCATGACGCCACCGGTCAAGCGCGGACGTCAATTAATGGATATTCTCTAGGAGTGAAAGCAGATTATGTATGTGAGTGAACACAAACCATATAATCAGCTGATTATGTATAGCTGCCAACCAGATCAATCCCGGACACCCTCCTTATGAAACTCGGCGTTGTCATTCTGGCCGCGGGGCAGGGAACCCGCATGAAATCACGGCGGCCGAAAGTGCTGCATCCGATCGCCGGCAAGCCGATGCTG